>CAYGIY010000009.1:0-20858 GCA_964350055.1 uncultured Erysipelothrix sp. | reverse complement strand
GTATTATGACATGATTCCTATAATTTCGCATAAAAAAAAGCATCGCGAGATGCTATTTTTTAAGTTTTTCTTTTAGTGTGGCAATCAAATCTTTCTTATCAAATCGAAACACATCAACAATCATCTTGCCATCACATTGTGTATCTACTCGAATGACTTGGCCATTTAACTTCTTATAATAATCATTGGATGGTGCATAATGATGATTGTAAACAATAACATAGTGACAAGCTTTATAGGCTGGTTGTGTGATCAAATGATAGAGTAGTGATAGACCCAGTTGTTGATTGCGATGTGATTGTTTAACCCACAAACCGTTAATTTCAATGGCATCATGACCACCATCGATCACTTTGGCGAAGCTACAAAATCCTGTTGCAATCAACAAGCGTTCTTGATAATAACCTAGTAAAGTCCGTTTATCATCATGTTCAAATTCATTATGACGCCAATGTTTCCAAAAACTAAATTCATTTTGGTACTTTAAAGGCCACACTAGTTTTCCGGCGAGTTCTTCTTCCCAACACGCCAGTTTTAAAGAGATGGCTTGATCCATGTCTTCTTCATATAAATGCTTTAGTTCCACTTAAATCCCCCCATGTGATGAATCATTGTGATTATTTAAACTGCTCTGTGATTGATTTTCCTTGCATGTGTAAGACAAGATAGTCAGGTCCACCTGCTTTAGAATCAGTACCGCTCATATTGAATCCACCAAATGGTTGATATCCAACAATTGCACCTGTGCATTTGCGATTGAAATACAAATTTCCAACATGGAAGTCTGCTCTGGCTTTTTCAAGGTTGATACGGTTATTTGAGATGACCGCACCTGTTAATCCAAATTCGGTGTTGTTGGCCACTGCAAGTGCTTCATCAAAATCTTTTACTTTGCATACAGCAAGAATAGGTCCGAAGATTTCCTCTTGCATCAAACGTGCATTTGGATCAACATCCACGTAAATAGTTGGAGCAATAAACCAACCGTTGGACTGATCAGCATGACCACCAACAAGCAAACGTCCTTCTTGTTTTCCAATTGCAAAATAAGAAGTGATTTTATCAAAGGCACCTTGATCATTGACCGGCCCAACATCGTGACTCTTATCTTGTGGATCACCAATGGTCAATGACTCAGTTAGTATTTTAATCTTTGTAAGAATGGCATCATAGACAGACTCAACGATAATGGCACGTGAACATGCACTGCATTTTTGACCACTAAAGCCAAAAGCAGATTTAACGATTGATTCAGCTGCTAAATCAAGATCAGCATCTTGATCCACGATGATGGCATCTTTACCACCCATCTCAGCTATCACGCGTTTTAACCAGATTTGTCCTGGTTGCACTTTCGCTGCTTTTTCATATATGCTAATACCAACTTCTTTGCTTCCTGTAAATGAAACAAATCGAGTGTTTGGATGGTTAACCAAATAGTCTCCAATCTCAGAGCCTTTTCCTGGTAAAAAAGAAAGAACACCAGCAGGCAATCCCGCTTCTTCTAAGACCTCAACAAATTTATAAGCAATGACTTGTGTTGTGCTGGCTGGTTTTAAAATAACGGTGTTACCGGCAACTAAAGCTGCTGTTGTCATTCCTGTTAAAATTGCCAATGGGAAATTCCATGGCGTAATCACAACCCCAACTCCAAGTGGAATGTAACGATACTCATTACGCTCTAAATCAGGTCGACTCAACACAGTATCATCAATGCGTTCAAGCTGTAGCATTTGACGCCCATAATACTCAAGAAAGTCAATTGCTTCAGCAACATCACCATCAGCTTCTAACCATGGTTTTCCAGCTTCAATTGTTAGAAGGGCATTAAACTCATAACGACGTTTACGGATGATATTTGCTGCCTTAAATAGGACATCTGCACGGAATGTTGCTGGTGTCTTTTTCCAGGTTTCAAAACGCGCGAGTGCGATTTCAATGGCATGGTCTGCTTCTTTTAAAGAAGCTTGCGAGATTTTACCTACAACTTCTTTATGATTTGAAGGATTGACAGATGTGTAACGCGCCTCTGTTGCGATGCGTTGCCCATCAATGATTAAATCATAATCTTGATTCAAATAGCTGTTGACTTTAGCAAGTCCAGCTTCATATTTCTCTACATCCTCTTTTTTTGAGTAATCCAATATTGGTTCTGTTTTGTAACGATAAATAGCCATATATTTCCTCTCTTTCTTTATACTACTGATTGTTCAACATCCATGTTGGTTTGATTTTTAAAGCGATTAATGGATAACACATCAATATCCATGGATGGTTGTTGATTTAAAATGATTTCACTTAATAATAAGCCAGTCATTGGGGCCAACATAAACCCATGACCACTAAACCCACAAGCCATATAAAACCCGTTGACATCATCACTTTTGCTAATGATGGGTTGACGATCTGGTGAGATGTTATAAGAACCACCCCATTGACGGACCACACGCAACTTGCCTATTTTAGGTAAAAGCTCGGTTACTGTTTTTGCCATTTCGGTTAAAAAAGTTGGTGTTGATTCAACATCATGACCTTTTAAAACATGAGGATCAGAACGACCCATTAAAAACGCACCATGAGGGACTTGTTGGCAATAGATGTTTTTTGAAAAAGACATGACCATAGGACCTTGAAATTTTTCAACAGGTTCAGTGGCTAAGATTTCATGGTTTTCAGAGTAAACCGGGATCTCAATGCCTACCATCTTACCAATTTCATAAGAATATCCTCCGGCTGCATTGACGACTTTGTTAGTGGTATATGTTGTTTTACTAGTAATTACTGCAGAAATGGAGTTGTCTTGTGTTTGAATATCAAGCACTTCTTCATAAAAAGAAAAAGTAACGCCAAGTCGTTTGGCTGCTAAATAAAATGCTTCACTTGTTTTAAATGGATTAAGGTGACCATCTGTTTGGTTATAGGTGGCACTTAAAAATGCATCAGGGTTTAAGTGAGGAACAATTTTGAGTGCTTCTGCTTTTGTTAAAAACTTAGTAGGGATACCACATTCATTTTGAAGGGCGACATTCTTTTTGAATTGTTCTTCTTCTTTTGATGTTGTGGCAACAATCAAATAACCTTCTTGTTTAAGTTCAAGATCTTTATAGTCTAAAATTTCATGAGCTTTTTCAAAAAAGGACATGCTTTCTTTTGCTAATAGACAGTTTTGTTTGGTTGCCCATTGTTGACGTACACCTGCGCCACAACGTCCTGTTGCACCATTTGTAAAATAGCCTTTGTCCACAACATGGATATTCTTGACACCTTTGATTGCCAAATGATAGGCAATGCTTAAGCCACTAATGCCAGCACCAACAATCAGTACTTCAACGTGTTTCATCTGTTTCTCCTGCAATAGCATTAAGTGGAACGCCTAAGATCAAAGGTCTAACTTTATGAATATCGACTTGCTCAATGGGAACATTTAGCATACGACTAATTTCTTTTTGAATCAAATGACCACATGTGCTTGCTTGACAAGGACCCATGCCAACACGTAACAAGCGCTTTAAATCTTCAAAGGTGTGATACCCTTGATTGATGTAATCTTGTACTTGTTGCAAGGTTATGTCTTCACAGCGACATAAAATGACGTGTTCTTTATTCATCTTTACTCCTTATTGTTATAAAATCATGCAACAGTGATTGGTCCATCACGACTGTGATGAGTGCTGTATGATTTTGTTTTGGTGTATCAACCACACGTGTCACAATTGCATCATCGATGATTTGACCATGGCGATTTATAGCATGCCAAATTTCTTGCACTTTTGGTTTAGGATTAAATTCATAGGGTATGGTAAATGTTGCTTTATCTTGATTGACTTTTGCAAGCATGATGGCCACCCCTGGACAAATAGCGACACAAATCCCACAGCCAACACAGCGATCGACAATGAGTTGTGGTCGTGTGTTGATGTTATCACCAATGTGAATTGCATCAAAAGGGCAATGACTTTCGCAAGGATTGCACGGGATTTCTTCATAGCATTCAATGATTGCTTTTAATGAAGATAATTCCTCTTTTTTTGGAAAGACAGATAATATTTGTTGTTGCGTTGCAACGCCTGTTTTATCCAGCATGTTCGTGCTCCTTTCTCATCATGGCTAATCCTTTTTTAGCATGTTCACCATAAGGACCATCACGTAGTTGTGTCAGTTGTTGGTAATAGTGTTCTAACAGTTTTGCATGATCTGGATGTGTTTTACTTAAACTATCTGCAACATACAATCCACAGCAATAACCTTCCATCATGGCTGAACTTGCTTCTTCAATCCCAAGGGCATCGCCAACAACATACACATTAAGGTCACTTGTTTGATGTTGTTTATTAACAATCGGAACAAATCCGCCAAGAGGACCGATGTATTTGGTTTTTACATTGAGCATGGATAGTAATTGATGCATCGGTGATAATCCGACCGCGATACAACATGTATCCACATCCATGATTTCACTTGTTCCTTCAATTTCATTCCAATTTTCATCAAGTTTGACAAGCTCAACGGCTTCAAGATGTGTTGTTCCAATGGCACGTTTGATGGTCGTGGATGTTTTAATAGGAACACCATGTCTGATTAATTTGCTTGCATGGACTAGATAGCCTCCAATCGTATCAGATGCCTCAACAAGTGCTTTTACTTTAATTCCTGCTTGTAGTAATTGATAGGAGACAATAAGACCAATATTGCCACTGCCTATCATAACCACTTCTTTTGCTGGTAATACACCATACACATTCATTAGTGTTTGGATAGCACCTGCTCCCATGATTTGTGGCAAATCATTATTTTCAAACGCCAAGGTTTTTTCACTTGCTCCTGTTGCGACTATCACTTTATCTGTGCGATATTGCTTGTATACTTCTTGATCATAAGTGGTGATGATGGGTCCTGGATAAAGACCAACCACTGTCGTATCAGTTAAGATGGTGCAGTTAGGATGACTTGTAATTTTATCAATAAGAAGTTGAGCAATATCAAATCCTCTTACTTTGGCATGTTGGGCTTGTGACCCGAAAAATTTGTGAGTTTGCTTGAGTAATTGACCGCCGAGTTTTGGATTTCGATCAATAATACACACAGAAACACCAGCTTCTAAAGCAGCATCAGCTGCACATAAACCAGCAGGGCCGCCACCAACAATGATGCATTCAAAATGTTTCATTTGATTTCTCCTTTGTTGGTTTGTTGCGAAATCACCATATTCGCTTTTAATGGTGTGATGCAAGTTCTGACATTTGCAATACCATCAACCACCATGTTGCATGATGCGCAATTGCCAATCGCACAATAAAAACCACGGTCGCGGTTTAATTTGATGCTATAACCAAAGGTAACGATGTCATGATCTACCAATGCGGATGCTATCGTATCACCTTCAAAACCAATGTATGGTTTCCCTTCAAAAACAAAGGGGATTTCTTTTTGATTCTTAAATGTTAAAATGGGATGATTTTGAACTCTCATAGTCTCGTATTTTCCTTATCTCTATTTAAAATATTACCATATTTCATTGTGGTTTTTAAAATGAATTTTCAACTTTGTTAAATGACTTGAGCAAAATGATTGAGATAAAAATTATATTTGTGTTAATTTAAACCTAACTAAGGAAGGAAATTCAATGAAAAAAATAATAATAAGCTTGTTTACACTTTTAGTTGTCTCACTTTTATTAGTCGGGTGCACAACCCCGGCACCTGTAGATAATGATGATATTGGTGATTTACCAACATTCACACTTGAAGAACTATCAGAATTTGATGGACAAGACGGTAGATTGGCATATGTTGCTGTAGATGGCGTGGTCTATGATGTCAGTGATGAACCGCGTTGGAGCGGTGGAAGTCATCAAGGATTGACAGCAGGCCAAGATCGGACCGCAGAAATCAATCAAATGTCACCTCATGGCACCCGAGTATTGAATAATTTACCCGTTGTTGGTCGCTTAGCGGAATAAAAAACAAGCAAGATATCGCATCTTGCTTGTTTTTATTATTGTAGCTGAAGTGGTGTCGTTAAGCAGGTATCACTTGTTTCAAATGTTGAAATCATCGCATGTGCAACCAATCCTTTATATTGGACTTCAATCGTTGCTTCGATTCCTTTATCAAGCCATACCCCAACAAAGCCATTATCAAAGCTTGTCAGTGTTTCATTTAAGACAACACTACCATCAGATTTTGTGATGAGAACATCAAAGGTTTGATTTGGTAATTCACCACGGCAAGTCACTAAGTTATGGTTTGCGCATGGGTGTGTCTCATGGATGTAAGGGGCAAATGATAAATAGAATAAATCTTTAGGAAGGGCGAATCTGAATTCTCCAACTTCATCAGTAATGATTAATTCTTTACCGCTTATGCCTGCATTGATTTGTGTTAAATCATATGTTGTTTGATCCATCACTTTAACCATCTCTGTGACTTCTAATCCATCAAGATTCCAACGCTGAAGTACCGCTTTGTTGCTTTGATTGCTTAATATATAGATTCCCCCGAAAACAATTGCAAGGATGACTACGACGATAGCCATTGATTTGTTAAATTTCATAAGAGTTCCTTTCGTTTGACTACTACATATAAAAATAAGCTTCTGTGTTATTGCATCACCTCGTGCCAATACTATACCCTACAGGGGTATATGTCAAGTGTGACATCCTTTAGTGAAGTGAAGTTACCACAGAGAACTAAAATAATGTTTGATTAAAGATGCAATTGATTTGACATACCCATAGGGGGTATAATACACTATGAGCAAGAGGTGAAGACATGAAACATCCAAGTAAACACTCAGTCGTTGTACAAAAAAGTATGCTAGATCGCTTGAGTCGAATTGAAGGCCAAATTCGAGGGATTAAGAAAATGATTGAAAACGAAACGTATTGTGATGATGTCATCAATCAAATTGAAGCATCACGATCAGCACTAAAATCAATTGAAATGGTTTTATTAGAAAGTCACATCAACAACTGTGTCGTGGACCAAATCCGCGAAGGGGACAATGAAGTTGTTGGTGAAATTTTAGCAACATTCAAAAGGATGGTGAAATAGTGAGTCAAAAACAACTCGATATACAAGGAATGACATGCACTGCTTGTGCCAATGCCATTGAAAAAGGTGTGTCCAAGATTGAAGGTATTCATTTGGCTTCTGTTAATTTTGCAAGTGAAACATTGATGTTGGATTATGATGATCAATTGGTGGATATGGACCAAGTCACCGAAACGATTGATAAATTAGGTTATAAAGCAATATTAGAACAACCTAAAAAAACATCCGTGCATATACCCATTGAGGGCATGACATGCTCTTCTTGTTCTGCAGCTGTTGAAAAAGCAATTAAAAAACTGGATATCGGTTTAGTTAATGTTAATTTATCAACTGAACAAGCGTATGTGGAATATGATCCAACTAAGGTTCGCTTAAGTCAAATCAAGCAAGCCATCATTAAGGTTGGTTATAAACCACTTGATATCGAAGTAGCGTCTTTTGATCTTGATCAAGAGCGTAAAACAAAAGAGCTTAAACAGAAAAAAATGGAATTGACAGTGGCACTTGTCTTTACGATTCCTTTGTTTATTTTTGCCATGGCTCACATGGTTGGGATTGATGTACCATCCTTTATGATGCCACATGAAGATCCATTAACCTTTGTGTCGATTCAATTTCTCCTTACACTACCTGTTATTGTAGCGGGTCGTAAGTTCTTTACCATTGGATTTAAAACACTGTTTGCAGGACATCCTAATATGGATTCCTTAATCGCAATTGGTACCACAGCAGCCTTTGTTTATGGTGTTGTCGCACTAATACAAATCATCAATGGTAACCATGCCATGGCTGAAAATCTCTACTTTGAAATTGCAGCCGGTATCTTGACCTTTATCATGATTGGCAAATACATGGAAGTCCAGTCCAAAGGAAAAACATCAGAAGCGATGAAAAAACTACTTGGACTCCAACCAAAGACAGCACGTGTATTAGTTGCTGGTGAAGCAATTGAGATTCCAATTGATGAAGTAGATGTCGATGATGTGTGTATCAGCAAACCAGGTGAAAAGATAGCCGTAGATGGTGTGATTATCAAAGGTCATGCTGCTGTGGATGAGTCTATGCTAACAGGGGAGAGTATTCCTGTTGATAAAGAAGTAGGAGCCAATGTCATTGGTGGTAGTGTCAATAAGAATGGTGTGATTCACTATCGAGTCACTCAAGTCAAAGGAAATATGGTTCTTGATCAAATCATTCATTTAGTTCAACAAGCGCAAGCTCAAAAAGCACCCATTGCACAATTAGCTGATGTGATATCCGGGTATTTTGTTCCTGTGGTCATCGTCATTGCATTTACATCACTTGGTCTATGGTATTTCTTTACCCGTGATTTGTCATTTTCACTGACGATATTTATTTCCGTGTTGGTCATCGCTTGTCCTTGTGCACTTGGGCTAGCTACACCAACAGCAATCATGGTTGCAACAGGTAAAGGGGCAAACTTAGGGGTGCTTATTAAGTCAGGAGAAGCGTTGGAAACAGCGCATAAGATTACAACAGTTGTGTTTGATAAAACCGGAACAATCACTCAGGGTAAACCAGAAGTTGTGGATGTCATCTCACAGCAGATGGACATCCATGAGGTATTGACTATTGCTGCTTCTGTTGAAAATGACTCTGAACATCCACTTGCAGAAGCAATCGTAAATAAAGCGAAAGAAGAAGGATTGACATTGTATGATGTTGATCAAACCAACATACTCGTTGGACTTGGCATTGAAGCAACGGTGAATCAACAACTTATCGTATTAGGAAATGCCAGATGCTTAGATGAAAAACAAATTGAAAACACGATGCTAGAACAAGCAACAACCAATGCAAAATTAGGTAAGACGCCCATGTACATGGCGATTGATGGCACACTCGTTGGATTAATTATTGTGGCTGATGTAATCAAAGACACAAGCATACAAGCAATTCAGCAGCTGCATCGTCAAAAGATAAAAACCGTCATGCTATCTGGTGATCATCAAGATACCGCACAAGCCATTGCCAATGAAGTGGGTATTGATACTGTGTATGCTGAGGTACTACCAGCGGATAAAGCTAGAATCATTGAAGAGTTAAAGCAATCTGGTGAGATTGTGGCGATGGTTGGTGATGGTGTCAATGATGCGGTGGCACTTACAACGGCAGATGTCGGTATTGCGATTGGTTCTGGTACGGATATTGCGATGGAATCAGCAGATATTGTCTTGATGCGAAATACCTTGCTTGATGTTCCTGTTGCTATTGGATTAAGCAAGAAAACAATCAAGACAATCAAAGAAAACTTGTTTTGGGCATTTGCATATAACACAGCAGGTATCCCCATTGCAGCGGGACTGTTGTATCTTCTCGGGGGCCCACTATTAAACCCAATGTTTGCTGCAGCAGCGATGGCATTTAGTTCAGTCTCTGTTGTCACCAATGCATTGCGTATCAAAAACTTTAAAATGAAGGAGATCTAAGAATATGAAATTACAAGTATCAATCCAAGGCATGAGCTGTCAACACTGTGTTAAACGTGTGGACCAAGCATTAAAAGAGAATTTTGATGTTTCATCAGTCAATGTCGATTTAGCACAACATGTTGCTATTATTGACACACTTGCTTCACTTGACTATGAAAAGATCAAGGAAGTTATTGATGATGTTGGCTATGAAGTCTTAACAATTGAAGAAATCTCATAACGTGTGCATTTAGCACACGTTTTCTTTGGTTTTTTGCTTGTGTTTGTTTTATAATGAAGCCAAGGAGGTCACAATGCAAAAACAAGTACTCGTAATTTTGTTGGTGGCTATTTTAGTAGCAGTATTTGCGCTTACCAACGCAGAAGTGATGGCGGTTCGTTTATTCTTTTGGACTTATGAATTATCTGGTTCATTGGTGATACTGATTTCAGTTGCACTAGGAGCAGTGTTGGTATTTCTTTTAAACACAGTAGGGTGGATAAAAGGCAAACTAACAGTGAAAGATTTAAAATCTGAGTTAGATAAAACAAAAAAACAACTTGAAGATGTATTGCAGACAAATCAAACCTATCAACAAGAAATAGAAAACTTAAAAGCAGAGCTTAATATGGCCATACAAGCCAATCAAGTAGAGCAAACCCAACAGGAACAATAATGATTCAAGCCAATCAAATGACCATGGTTTATCCAAGCAAAAAAGGAATCTTTGATGTTGATTTTGTTGTGAATGAAGGTGAAGTGTTTGGCTATTTGGGTCCAAATGGCGCTGGTAAAACCACAACAATTCGAATTTTGATGGGATTTATGAAAGCACAAAAAGGATCTGCTTCAATTTCAGGTTTCGATAGTTGGAAACAACATCATCAAGCACTGGTAAATGTGGGTTATTTACCGGGAGAAATTGCTTTTTTTGAGTCCATGACGGCCATGGAGTTTTTAAATTACATGTTAGCTTTAAGACAAGTTAAAGATAAGACTAAGATGAAAGCGATGATTGATTGGTTTGATTTTGATTCGAACATGATCATTCGAAAATTATCAAAAGGAAACAAACAAAAACTAGGACTGATCAGTGCCTTTATGCACGATCCATCGATTTATATATTGGATGAACCCACAAGTGGACTTGATCCCTTGATGCAGCAACAATTTATTGATTTAGTCAAACAAGAGAAAAAAAGAGGAAAAACCTTCTTAATGTCCTCTCATAGTTTTGAAGAGGTTGAAAAAACATGTGATCGTGTTGCTATTATCAAACAGGGAAGACTGGCAACAATCGAAACAATTGAAACACTTCAAGCAAAAAGAACAAAAATCTTCACGTTGCTGTTGGAAAACAAATCGGGTTTTGAACGCTTAAAAAATGCGGGATATCAAATCATCAGTGTTGATGATTTACGAGTGGATGTACAAGTAGAAGGTGATTTTAAAGCGTTCTTTAATGTTTTACGAGAAGTTGAACTGTTGGATTTATCAATTCAACATCAACGATTAGAACAAGTGTTCATGCAATACTACGACAGGGAGAACCATCATGATTAATCTTGCCTTGTTTAAAGCAACACTTAAAGAAAATATTAGTTTGATATTAACCATTGGGATTGTGCTTGTGTTTTATATGTTGATGATCATGTATATGTATGATCCAACCATGGCGGATGCGATGATGATTTATATTGAAACATTGCCTGCAGAACTCATTAAAGCGATGAATTTTGAAATGGCTGAGCCCACTTTTACTGGTTTTATTACAGGGTATTATTATGGGTTTATAGTCCAACTATTCCCGATGATTCTTATCATGATGCTTTCTTATCGTTTAATGAATAAGATGATTGATCGTGGTTCGATGGCGATTTTATTATCAACACCAAATCCAAGAACAAGGATTGCCATAACACAAGCTGTTTTCTCATTTTTAAGTGCAACATTTATCATTGTACTGATCATCGTATTTGCAGTTTTAGTTTCGATTGGATTTGGCTATGATTTGGATGTGCTACGTTTTATACATGTCAATGCCATCACATGGGGTTACTTGATTGCTATTTCAGGGATAACCTTTATGATTTCATGTTGTTTTATTGAAGCAAAACATGCCCTTGCATTGATTATTGGTATCCCGTTGTTTTTCTTTTTAGTTCAAATGCTCACACAAGTAAATGATCGTCTAAGTTGGCTTCAGTATGCTACTTTGCTATCATTGTATCAACCAAATGATATTTTACTTGGTGATCCATATCTTTTACCCACCATGATTCTTGTCGGTGTTGGGTTGGTTGGGTATGTGATTGGTGTGTTGGTTTTTAAACAAAAGGATTTGCCTATTTAACAAAGGATATTCATGCCTTTGTTTTCTTTATTATCATTGTCACAACCATGGTTATCATGTACAATAAGAAGGAAATTGGCAAGGGGAAGTTATGAAAGATTTTCGATGGTTTTTATTTGTGGTTCTCTTTGGGTTTTGGATTGTGTTATCCTCAACCTTTGAACCGATCTCATTAATCGTTGGTGCCATGGTCAGTTTTGGCGTGGCATGGTTTACCAAGCAATTTAAGCAACCTTCTAGACTTTCTTTAAAAGGGAAGTTTTTATATGCCATAGCATATGTAGATTTTTTATTGACGTTGGTTATTGAAATGATTAAAGCAAATATTCAAGTTGCCAAAATTGTGTTGCATCCAAAATGTCCCATTCAACCTCAGTTTGTTGAGTTAGATATTGAATTTAAAAAAGCACATCATCAAGTGCTATTGGCAAATGCCATTACCTTAACACCTGGTACTTTAAGTGTGGATGTTTTTGAAGGGCATTTTTTAATCCATGCACTCACTGATGAAGCTGCAGCTTCAATGGATGTTAAGACCAATGTCTTGATTAAAAAAGCAAAAAGATTAGAGGCGATTTCATGATTACAAATGTACTGATCGTTTTAACATGGTTTTTAGGGCTATTAAGCTTTGTTTCTTTGTATCGTGCCATTGTAGGTCCTACATCAAGTGATCGTGTGATTGCGATTAATGTTTTAGCGACGAAAGTGACCACGTTGATTATTTTGGTTGCAATCATCAACCAACAAGATAACTTCATTGATGTTGCCATCGTGTACTCTTTAATTGGTTTTACCATGACGGTTGGTGTATCCAAATACATTGAGAAAGGAAAACTATTCTAATGACAGTAGTGTTAGAGTTTTTAGCCATCATCTTTTTTGTATTAGGTGCATTTTTCTTTATGGTTGGAACCGTTGGATTGATTCGATTACCTGATGCCTTTACACGTACTCATGCCACAACCAAAGCGGATACACTTGGATTGGGTTTTATTATTGTTGGGTTGTGGTTGATTTTAGGATTTGATGTGGTGAGTTTAAAGTTGCTCTTTATTTTGGTGTTTGTTTGGATTACCAATCCAACTGCAGCTCATTTGATTGCAAAAGCTCTGTATTACTTCAGCTTTAAAGAACAACAAAAGGAGGTAGAAGATGATCGTCCTTAATGCTATTTTAATCGTATTTTTAATCGTATGCGCGCTTGCCGTTGAACATATTAAAGATTTATTAGGTGCTGTGATTATTTTTGCTTCGTATAGTTTGATTATGGCTGTTTTATGGTTGTTGATGATGGCCCCTGATATTGCACTGACTGAAGCTGCCATTGGCGCAGGTGCAACAACATTATTATTTTTAGCGGTGATTAGTCGGACAAGGAGGATGGAAAAATGAGTAAGAAATTTCTTGTTGGTGTCCTCATTATTTTATTTGGTGTGTTGGTTCGAGCAGTCATTGATATGCCTACGATTGGGAGTGTTGATCATCCTGCATACAATGATACAGCAAAGTATTATATAGAAAATGCAGTGCGTGATACCAATTCCCCTAATGTTGTCACGGCGATCATTACAGATTATCGTGCCTTTGATACACTCGGTGAAACGACTGTGTTATTTACAGCAATTGCAGCAGTAGCGTCTGTTCTTATGATTTCTCATCATAAGGAGGATACTCATGAATGATTTAATTGTTAAAGTGATTACAAAATTATTATTTCCATTTATTCTATTATATGGATTTTATGTTATCCTTCATGGTCATTTAAGTCCTGGTGGTGGTTTTTCTGGTGGTGCTATTATTGGTGGTGGTTTTGTGCTTTTTACGTTGTCTTTTGGAATCAAACATGCAGAGCAAATGCTTCCGCATCGCTTGTTGAAGTTTGTTGAAAGTGGTGGCCTTATTTGGTACGTTTTGATTGGTTTGGTTGGTGTTATCGGTGGTGGCGCGTTTTTATCAAATCAAGCAGCCGGGTTCTATATGGGCGAAACCTATAAGTTGTTTAGCAGTGGTATGATTCTATTCATCACATTTGCAATTGGTATGAAAGTAGCATCAACGATGATTTCATTGTTTCGTTTGGTGATTAATGAGGAAGATGATCATGTTTGATGTCATTATTGAACATATTAACTATATTGGCGCAATGGCGTTGTTTGTCATTGGGTTATACACGGTATTAACTCATAACAATTTACTTAAACGTGTCATTGGTATTAACATCATGGAGACATCGGTGTTCTTATTTTTTGTGTCCATCGGTTATATATCACAAGCAAAAGCACCGATTATTTTACCAAATCAAGAGGTCATGTATATTAACCCACTCCCATCGGCACTAATACTAACTGGGATTGTTGTTGCAGTGAGTATTACGGCTTATTCACTTAGCTTAATTGTGAAGTTGTATCAATTTCATCAAACCTTGGATATTTCAGAAATAATAGCACAGCAAAATCAGGAGAAAGACCAATGAATCAGATTCCTGTGATTATCATGGTGCTTTTGCTTGTAAGTGCAGCGATTGTTCCAGTGTTAAAAATTAAATACATGGGTAGTTTGCGTGGTTTTATCATGGTTGTGATGAGTGGTGCTGTTGTTTTAGCATTAATGAATATCCAACAAGTACTCACCTTTGGTGAATCCACCATTTTATTTGGAGGCTATTCAAGTAAAATAGGGATTGAATTTTATGTAAGCCAATTGGGTAGTATATTTGCCTTGTTTGTGTTAATCCTATCTTGGGTGATTATCCTTTATTCACTTAAAGATATGGAACATCATATCCCAAAGACTAAATTTGCAAGTTATTACACACTTGTCTTTTTAATGCTATTTTCTATGATGGGAATGATTTTCACGCATGATATGTTTAATATGTATGTGTTTATGGAGATATTATCACTAACCAGTGCTGCGATTATTTCGATTAAAGATAAAAAAGAAAACATCTTAGCATCATTTCGTTATTTGTTGTTAAATACGATTGGTAGTTTATCGGTTTTATTTGGAATTGCGTTGTTGTATATGGTTTCTGGTTATCTAAATATGGGCGAATTGTATCAAATTATGCCAACTTTGATTGAGTTTTATCCTTTGAATTTACTATTGGCTATCGGGTTTATGTTTATGGGTCTAGGCATTAAGTCAGCTATGTTTCCGCTGCATGTGTGGTTACCAGATGCCCATTCCACAGCTCCTAGTCCTTCGAGTGCTTTATTATCAGGGATTGTTGTAAAGATTTATATATTCACTGTATTAAAGTTGATGGTATTTGTTTTTGGTGTTGATGTTATCGCATCATTACAAGTGGATGTTGCGTTGCAAGTCTTAGCAATCATTGGCATGATTATGGGAAGTGTCTTTGCGATTGGTCAACGTGATATTAAACGTATGTTAGCTTATTCTTCGGTAGCTCAAATTGGGTACATCTTTTTAGGATTAAGTTTGTTGACAACAGCCGGGATTGCCGCTAGCATGTTTCATGTGATTACCCACGGCATTATAAAGTCAGCACTCTTTTTAAGTGCTGGAGCAATCATTTATAAGACTGATATTCGTGATTTGAAGCAGTTTAATGGCATGGGATATACAATGCCATTTACGATGATGGTCTTTAGTGTTGCAGCATTAGGCTTAATTGGAATACCTGGAATCAATGGTTTTATGAGCAAAGTATACCTTTCACTTGCGATCGTGGATTATGGACAACCTTGGTTATTAGCTGCAATCTTAATCAGTAGCTACTTAAATGCTGTGTATTACTTGCCAATCATCATCAATAGTTTCTTGCGTAATGATGCCAAAACACAACCCAATATGATTTTAGAAAAATTACCAAAGGTCATGCAAATGAGTATGGTGATTTTGCTTGTGTTAATGATTGCCACTGGTTTTTATCCACAACTGTTTATGAGTTTTATTGAACGTGCGGTTGTCTTTTTAGGAATTTAGGTGAGACGATGAGATTTTTAGAAGCGACACTTCTTATATGGTTACCACTAATCATTATTGTTTTTGGTTTATTTGATGCAATATTGATACCCTTAACGGGTAATCATAAGATTGCACGACGTGTGTCGGTTGGATCATTTATTGCATTTACAACAGTTTTAATCATGTTTACATATGGCAATGTGGTGAACCAACCCATCATTTATGCTTTTGAGAATATTTTTGGACTTGGGATTTACTTCAAAATTGATTTACTCAACTACTTGTTAATGATTTTTGCTGGATTTATGTTTATCGTTGTTGGGTTATTTAGTTTTGATGAGATTAAATCATATGAACATCAACGTTCATTCTACTTTTTCTATTTAATTGCCTATTTAGCAACCATTGGTACATTAATGGCCGGTGATATGCTAAGTTTTTTCTTGTTTTTTGAGATCATGACATTTTCAACGTATGGCATGATTGTTCATTATCGTCATGAATCGGCACTTGAAGCGGGTAGTGAATATGTCTATATGGGTGTTATTGGTGGTCTGAGTATCTTAAGTGGTATGCTGCTTTTAGCTGCCTATACGGGCACATTAGAATGGGTTAATCTAGCTGAAAAATTTGCTCTAATAGGCAACATGAAATATGTGATTGGGGGACTATTCTTATTAGGTTTTGGTATAAAAGCAGGTGTTTTTCCAGTGCATTTTTGGATTCCAAAAGTATACAAAGAAGCACCATTTAGTGTCAATGCCATTTCATCGGGAATCCTAACCAAAGTGGGTGCTTATGGGATGTTGCGGGTGGCAACGGTGTTGCTTTTTGGTGATGCTACAATCCGATATTTTGATGAGACAATACGATGGGCGACATCACTGCAATTTGGGATTGTCATTATTTGGTTAGGCATTAGTACCATGGTTGTTGGGGTTGCACTAGCATTAATGGAAGAAAACATCAAGCGAATGCTTGGTTATCATAGTATTAGTCAAATGGGATACATCATCATGGGAATTGGTGTTGCTGCTTATTTGGGTAATCAAGGGGCAATGGGTTATGTTGGTGCGGTTTATCATATGATCAATCATGGGCTATTTAAAGCTTTGTTGTTTATGGTTGCTGGTGTGGTGTATATGCATACAAAAGAAACCAACATGTATCGTTTGGGTGGTTTAGCAAAGAAGATGCCTTTGCTTGCATTTATTGGACTAATTGCCGTTTTTGGAATTATAGGGATGCCTTTCTTTAATGGATTTGCGAGTAAATCGTTGTTGCATCATGCCATTGTTGAGGCATATGAGTACGGACATGGTTCTTTTGTTTATGCTGAATGGTTATTTACAATTGTATCAGCTGGGACGGTGGCTTCCTTTTTGAAGTTCTATAGTTTTATCTTTTTGGGTAAACCGACACGTTCCTATGAGATGATTAAAGTTGATTATAAGAAAATGATGATCCCCATGGGGATGATTGCAGCTGCTATCTTGTTTATTGGTTTAAACCCTGGGTGGATATTAGACACGTTTTTGATTCCAGCAGTGTTGTCATTTGGTTATAGTTCTGAGTTTATTACAAAATATGTATCAGGGATTAATTTCTTTAATCTAGCCGATCTAACAACGATGATTTGGGTGTTTGCATTGGGTGCTGTGATCTATGTTGTAGGGGTTCGATATCATTTATTCCATAACTACTTACCATCTTGGCTTAATGCTGAAAAGATTCTCTATCGACCGGTTAATCGTTTCTGTGATCAGTTTCCAAGTCTTTGTGTGATTCGCTTTGAAAAACCAATGGTGCTAGGAGATGTGTTTATTTATGTGGTACTACTTACAATTTTATTGGTCGTACTTGTAATACGCGGCTTTGGATGATATGACTTGACTTGACGTCAAGTCTTTTTTATGATGAATCATGAAATAGAAAGAGGCACAATATGACAAAAAATGTAGATCCTCAATTTAATCCTTTCGCTGTCAAACTAAACAAGGACAGTAAAATAAAGAAAGTCATTGCGGTTGTTAGTGGAAAAGGTGGTGTTGGTAAGTCAATGGTGACAGGTTTATTAGCCAATAGCTCCATTCGCCATGGTTATATCACAGGATTATTGGATGCTGATGTGACTGGACCTTCAATTGGACGTATGTTTGGTATTAAACAACAAGCCATGGGGACTGAGGATGGACTCATCTATCCTGCTGTTACTCCTTATCAATTGCGTATCATCACGTCCAACATGTTACTTGAACATGAAGAAAAAGCAGTGATGTGGCGAGGTATCATGATTAACAACGCCATCAAAGAGTTTTATAGCAAAGTGCTATGGTCACAGTTGGATGTGTTGTTTATTGATATGCCACCTGGAACGGGGGATGTTCCACTGACTGTGTATCAATCGATTCCTATTAGTGGCATTGTCGTGGTAACGACACCACAAGACTTGGTGAGTATGATTGTTGCTAAAGCAATTGACATGGCTCATCAAATGAAAATTCCAATCTTAGGTTTGATTGAGAATATGAGTTATATGGAAACACCAAAAGGGGAAATTGTTTATCCCTTTGGACAGGGACATCTTGATGAATATGCTAAAAAGCACAATTTGGAAGTCTTAGCAAAATTACCGATTGATTCACGTCTGACTGATGCAGCAGATCGTGGTGAGTTTGATCAATTAGAAGTCGATTATGTGGATGATGCATTAAAGAATATATACAAACAATTAGATATACTTGAAATAATCGAGTAAGAGGAAAAAATATGAAAAAACTATTTATTGTATTAGCGATTGGTATGTTAGTGTTAAGTGGTTGTGCAACAACACCAGATCCAAATGATCGTCCTGTGTTAAAAATTGGAATGGAACTTGCTTATCCTCCATTTGAAACAACTGACTTACAAGGTAATCCTTCTGGTGTGAGTGTCGAAATAGCAAAAGCATTTGCAGAATACTTAGATTATGATATCGATATTCAAAATATTAACTGGACAGGATTGATTCCATCACTTCAAACCAATCAAGTAGACATGGTCATTTCATCGATGACTATTACTGAAGCGCGTCGTGAAAGTGTTGATTTTTCAAATCCTTATGCACGTGCTTTGTTGGCGTTGATTGTACCGATTGATTTAGAACTGGATTCATCTGATGATTTAAACTCTCAAGAGTACACAATCGCAGTAAAAACAGCAACAACGGGGGATACCTTTGCTACAGCAAATTTCCCACAAGCAAACATCTTAAGATTTGATGATGAAAGTGCTGCTATTGCAGAAGTTGTCAACAAACGCGCACAAGCTTTTGTATATGGTCAATTAACCATTCTTAGAAATGCAGCAAGTAATCCAAACACAACAAAACCATACTTTTTAAGTGGTCAACAAAGTGAAGGCTGGGGTGCAGCATTTCCAAAAAATAGTGACTTAACCGATAAGTTCAATGAATTTTTAGTTGAGTTTAGAGCAGATGGCGGTTTTGATCGCTTAACACAACAATTCTTAGCAGAAGAAAAAGCGTTGTTTGACTCTTACGACTTTGATTTCTTCTTTGACTTTGACTAATGTTTAGAAAAGGAATATCTGGACTGGCAGTGATTGGGCTAATCGGTGTATTTTTATACATCTCAGCCCAACGTGCTGGTGTCAATTTTGATTTTACGCAACTATGGCCTTATCGTACTCGATTTATGATGGGTTTTTCATTAACGTTGCAAATCGCCATGTATGCAATGGTACTTTCACTTATTTTAGGGAGTATCCTTGTGTTAGCAAAACGAAGTCGATTTATTTTCTTTAATCAACTTGCAAGCGCTTATGTTGAAGTGATTCGTGGAACACCTTTATTGGTTCAGATTATTTTCTTTTATTATGTTATTGGGACAGCTTGGGGAGTTGGTAGTCGTTTATGGGCAGGCGTAATTATACTGTCTATTTTTGAAAGTGCTTATATATCAGAAATCATCCGTGGTGGATTAAATTCGATTGAATCTAAACAAACAGAGATTGCGCGCTCAATAGGACTTAAAAGATTGCAAATGTTACGTTTGGTTATTTTACCACAGTTGTTTATGCGGATTTTACCAGCAATTGCAGGTCAATTTGCATCAGTAATCAAAGATTCATCACTACTATCGATGATTGCTTTAATAGAATTGACACAAGTGACACGAGAAATCACAGCGAATAACTTTAATACGTATTTTGTAAGTTACATCGTATTAGCATTATTGTATTTATCACTTACTTTCCCTGTGAGTATGTTGGCTCATTACTTAGAAAGGAAAAATCGTTATGAGAATTAGAACAGAGAAATTGACGATGACCTTTAATGAACAAGTGGTGCTCAATCAAATCAATCTTGATTTTTCGTTTTCTTCACTGGCCATCATTGGACCAAGTGGCGGCGGAAAATCAACACTACTACGTATTTTAGGTGGTTTGATTCAACCTACAAGTGGACAATTTGCTTTGGATGATCAATGGATTACGCAAGATGAAAGCCATCTATTTGATTATCGCAAGCAAATTGGCTTTGTTTTTCAAAGTAATGGATTATTTCCACACCTAACAGCTCTAAGAAATATCACACTACCTTTGGTTCATACCTTTAAAATGAGTGAACAAGAAGCCAATCAAAAGGCATTTGAACTGCTAGAGCGATTTAATTTGATGCATGAGAAGGATAAATTCCCTGTGCAACTATCCGGAGGTCAACAACAACGCATTGCTATCATACGAGCTGTTGCTATCAATCCAAAATTATTGTTGCTAGATGAACCAACCAGCGCCTTAGATCCTGAATTATCATCTGAAGTGTTGATTATGCTTAAAGAGCTGGTGCAATCAGGTATGCAAATGATTATTGTTACTCACCACTTAGGTTTTGCAAAAAATGCAACTGATATGGTGATGTACATCGATGAGCATGGCATCAAGGAAATCGCACCAACCAACGAGTTCTTTATATCTCCAAAGAGTGATGATGTGACACGCTTTATGAGTAAGTTAATGGAATTTTAGCTTCACTATTTAATCACATAAACTTTAAGAAATGACTTTGTTCATATGAATAAGTC
>CAYGIY010000008.1:0-20941 GCA_964350055.1 uncultured Erysipelothrix sp. | reverse complement strand
TATAAAGGAGGAACTAAAATGAAAAAACCTAATACTCGCGTACGGTCATTAACTCTTGTTGGAGTCATGACAGGATTAGCATTTGCTTTGTATTTTTTAGAAGTACCATTCCCATTCTTATTTCCAGCTGCACCTTATTTAAAGGTCGATTTTAGTGATATTCCAGCAATTTTAACTGGTATCGCAGCCGGTCCAATGGCTGGAGTTTTAGTCCAGTTGTTTAAGAATATTTTGCATGCTATGTTCTTAATGAAAGAACCAGCGTTCTCAGGTGAAGTAGCAAATTTTGCTTCAAGTGTTGCTTTAATGCTTCCAATTGTTATTCTTTATCGTAAAGATGAGAAAAAATACAAATGGATTTCTGGGGTTATTGGTACTATTATACTTGCCGTTGTTATGATTTTTGTAAATTATTTCATTACATTCAACTTATACGGTATGCCTGCAGGATTTGAATATCGTATGGGACTGATTTTAACAACATTTACACCATTTAATTTACTAAAAGGAACATTGATCACAATCGTTTATGTACTGCTATATCCTAAAATGAAGCCAGTCCTTAGCCGATGGTTAGCAAAACAATCATAAAATGACAACTTATGGAATCTCCATAAGTTTTTTATTTTAGTCTTTCAAGTATGATATAATATGTCATATTGTGGAGGTACTTATGGAGCAACAATCACGTGTTAAAAAATACGCACAATTACGCGAAATGATTTCACAAGATCAAGAAGAAACAAACTTTCATGATGCACTAGCGCCGTTTGCTAAACGACTATCTGCAGTTGATCAAAAATTTACAGTTACTGATCGTGAAATGAAGATTACTGATTACACACCTTTGCATGCAAAAAATCAAGCATATCGTGATTTGTTGGATGAGTCGAGTGAGGATTTAATTACCAATGATTTTTTAGAACAATTCATTGAAGAAGTCAAAAACTACAATGTAAAAGAAGGAACACGTTCAGAACATGAAACAACAAAAAACGTGATTTCCACATTTTTAAAAGATCATAAAGAGAATACAAAGCTTAAAGCTGAACACATTATTAGTGAAGATGATGAAGATGAAATACTAGATGAAAGTGATGATACCTCTGAAGATGAAACACTCATTGATGAAGTTTTACATCAACTTAATCAACAAAAGAGTGCTTTGTCTAAAAATAATGATGATCAAGAGTTTGATGAAGATTGGTATACAAAAACGCAGCAACTTTCAAAAACAATTGAAACAATGGAACATTCTCTTTCTCATGTGAATGAAAAAGTGCTCGCTACCAATCGTTTAGTCAACTTTTTACTGGCAATATTTATCTTAGGATTACTGATTGTCAGTGCATATGTATTATTTACAATTTTAGGATTACAAGGGTTACTATGAGAAAAATAAATATTGCAATCGATGGACCGGTAGCTTCAGGCAAAAGTACCATCGCCAAATTGTTAGCGAAAAGACTTGGATACACACACATTGACACGGGTGCCATGTATCGCTGTGTTGCCCTTAGTGCAATACAACAACATGTCCCATTAGATGATGAGAATAAATTGACTGAACTGTCAGCCACTCTCAACATTGAACTGCATGCTAATGGTGTCGTTGTTTGTGATGGTCAAGACGTCACACAAGCATTACGATCCAATGGAGTTTCAACCGCTGCTTCCTTAGTATCGGTTTTTTCAGGTGTAAGAAAACAGCTTGTAAAACAGCAACAACACATTGCTCAGCATAAAGGAATTGTCATGGATGGTCGTGATATTGGAACTGTTGTGTTACCAAATGCTGAACTTAAAATATTTCAAACAGCTTCTGTTGCTTCCCGTGCTAATCGACGTTATCAAGAAAACCTTAAAAAGAACATTAAATCACCATATCATGAATTAACTAAAGAAATTAATGAACGCGATTATGCCGATACACATCGAGAGCAATCACCACTTAGACAAGCTGAGGATGCCGTTGTCATTGACACTTCCAATCTTTCAATCGAAGAAGTTGTTGCGATCATTGAAACACATGCAAGGAGAGTGATTAACCATGATTGATGGAATAATTGCAATTGTAGGTCAACCTAATGTTGGTAAATCGACTTTGTTTAACAGACTCATTGGAGAACGTGTATCCATTGTTTATGATGAGCCTGGAGTGACAAGAGATCGACTTTATGGTTTATGTGAATGGTTAACGAAAAATTTACGTGTGATTGATACTGGTGGCATAGTTTTAAAAGATGAGTTATTTAAAGATGAAGTTATGATGCAAGTTGAAATTGCAATAGATGAAGCAGACGTCATTATTTATGTTGTGGACTCTCAACAAGGATTAGATCAAAGTGAACGATTGATTGCAAAAAAACTTCACCAAAGCAACAAGCCAGTTGTTGTTGCCGTAAATAAAATCGATGATGTTGCATTTAAAGATAGAATGTATGAGTTTTATGCATTAGGTTTTGATAAAGTGCATGCTGTAAGTAGTACTCATGCAATTGGAGTAGGGGATCTATTGGATGATGTTGTATCATTACTACCTGAAAAGACAACAGATTTTGAAGAAGGGACCATTGCTTTTTCAATTATTGGTCGTCCGAATGTCGGTAAATCTTCAATTGTTAATGCATTATTGAACCAACAACGTGTCATCGTATCAGAAATCGCAGGAACAACGCGCGATGCCATCGACACTGTCTTTAAGGTAAATCAACAACCATATGTTGTGATTGATACTGCTGGGATTCGTAAGCGTGGTAAGATTTATGAGAAAATCGAAAAATACGCACTGCTACGCTCGATGTCAGCGATTGAACGAAGTGATGTTGTTTGTTTCGTCATTGATGCATCTGAGCCAATTACTGAGCTTGATAAACACGTGGCTGGTTATGCCCATAATCTAAATAAACCAATGGTTATCATATTGAATAAGTGGGATACAGTTGATAAAACAGAAGAAGATTTACAAGATTACATCAAAAAAATCCGTGAACAGTTTGGTTACTTGTCTTATGCACCGATATTAAGCATCTCAGCGATCACAAAACAACGGGTTCATCAAATCATACCTTTAATTGATCAAGTGTATGGCAGTGCTTCAATGCGTATCACGACATCCGTGTTAAATGAAGTGCTCATGGATGCTACAGCACTAAATCCACCACCAAGTCATAAAGGTAAACGATTAAGAATCAGTTACATGACACAAGTCGATGTTTGTCCACCTACATTTATGCTTTTTGTCAATGATCCTGAACTCATGCACTTTTCATATCAACGATATCTTGAGAATAAACTACGTGATACCTTTGAGTTTATTGGGACACCATTGGTGTTTAAGGTAAGGCAAAAGTCATAAATAGTAAAAAACACGCTTAAACACTGGGATATTTAATATTATTGTTGTTGAATTATAAATATTGAGGTGGTATGATATAAAAGTAGATTGGAGGTACCTCAATGGCAGAATCTATGAATAAAAAAGCATTAGCTGAAGTTTTAGCCGAACGCTTAGGTGTTACTAAAAAAGCAGCAACAGAATTCGTTGATGCTTTGTTTGATGAAGTAAC
The DNA here is from genome assembly GCA_964350055.1 of uncultured Erysipelothrix sp. Taxonomy (GTDB): domain Bacteria; phylum Bacillota_I; class Bacilli_A; order Erysipelotrichales; family Erysipelotrichaceae; genus UBA6182. The sequence continues at coordinate 17,372 of CAYGIY010000008.1, read as the reverse complement.
AAAAGAATTAGTAAGTGGTGGAAAAGTTGATATTAGTGGCTTTGGACGTTTCACCGTCAAAGAGCGCAGTGCTCGCACCGGATACAACCCTCAAACAAGAGAAGCAATTTCGGTTCCAGCATCAAAAGCACCTGCTTTTAAACCAGCGAAAGCATTAAAAGAAGCAGTAAAATAAGAAGCGCAAGCTTCTTTTTAATATCAGAAACAAAAAGGAGGTCATAATATGCCAGTTTTCTATGGTGGTGGCTATGAATTTATTTTGTATTTATTAGCAATTGTCATCATGATAAGTGCACAAGCAAAGGTCCAACGTGCTTACACACGATTTAGTCGCATGAAAGCAAACACGCGTTATACTGGAGCAGATGTTGCAAATTTGATTTTAAAACGTCAAGGTATTTTTGATGTTGATGTTGAACCAAGTAGAGGACAATTATCTGATCATTATGATCCACGATCAAAAAAAGTGCGTCTATCAGAAGGGGTGTATAACACAAATTCGATTGCAGCCATTTCAATTGCTGCCCATGAAGTTGGTCATGCAATACAACATCATGTCGGTTATAAAGCACTAGTTTTAAGAAATACCATTTTACCAGCGGCCATTGTTGCTGGTAACTTAGGATGGGGTGTTTTGATTTTTGGTTTGATTTTTAGTTCTACTGGATTACTATATGCAGGTATTGGCATGCTTGGTATCATTGCGGTGTTTCAATTGGTTACATTACCTGTAGAATTTGATGCATCATCACGTGCATTACAGTTATTAACTGATGAGGGAATTCTATCATTGGATGAAACCTCTTATGCAAAAAGTATGCTATCCGCAGCAGCGATGACCTATGTTGCAGCACTTATTGGTACATTGTTGCAAATTATAAGATTCTTAATGATTGCCAATCGGCGCCGTTAATATGAAAGAACTTGATCCTTACAAACCGCTTTTATCTTTGATTGAAGAAAGAGGATATAGTGCCTATTTTGTTGGAGGTTGTGTACGTGACGCTCTTTTTAATCGATTAATTAAAGATGTAGATATTGCCTCGACTGCACCAACAGATGAAATCATTGACATATTCAGTGACTTTCCACTTGATTTTTCAGGGATTGCTTTTAAAACTGTGAGTTTTCAATACAAAAAAACACCAGTAACAATCACCACTTTTCGAAAAGAAGGGGCGTATACCAAGCATCGATATCCATCAGAAGTATCGTATACTCAAAACATTGAAGAGGATGCCTCACGTCGCGATTTCACCATTAATGCAATATACATCAATGCAGAAGATCATGTGTTTGATTTTTATCTAGGATTAGAACACATAAAAGAAAAACGCTTGGTTTCAATTAAACCACCGCAACGGTCTATGTCTGAAGATGCTTTACGTATTTTACGAGCGTTACGATTTGCTGCAACTTATCAGTTATCATTTGATGATGAATTGATTCAAGCAATCAAAGATCATGCAAGTTTAGTCAACAAATTATCAAGGCACAGCTTAGATTCTGAGTTGGATAAACTAAAAAGACATGCAACCATTGAACAACAAACCAAATTTTATGAGTATCTCGTGAGATTTAATATTAGAATGTAACTCCTGAAGCTAGGAGTTCTTTTTTTTTGCAAGTATTGTAGAGTGGAGGATGCTATGTACTTTCACAATGGTAATCACATTCAAACCACAACTTTTCATAATCATGATTGTTTAAAAGAATATGTGTATGTTAGTGGTCTTAATGATAACGAGTATTTACTTTCAAAACACCCTTATGTACTTGTTAGAGATAATGGTGTTGTAATCGCCATCGATCATACTTTTTCCTTTATCAACCATTTTGATCAGAATCATCAACTTATTTCTACATACACTTTTGATTTTATTACTGAATGCCCTCAAAATCCAACTATATTACAACCACATGACACAGACAATCATTTAAATGATGGTCGGTATTTTTTACTAGGATTTGTTGTTTTCTTAATACTTATAGCTGTCATTATAAAACGGAGGTTTTTATGAAAATTAAACACTTTATCCCAATTTTAGTATCATTATTATTCTTATCTGTAAGTCGTCTATTTGTTAATGCATCAGTTAGTGTTGTCTTAAAATCAGAATTACCGTATGAAGTCCATCAGATGCTCACAACAAACGATACCTTAATTATTCAAGGTTGGGCATTTATTAACTCAAATCAACACTTCACTGATGAAACAACACATACCATTACGATAGAATTTACAAGTACTAATGATCGATTTTCAGTAGCAACAACATTGGTTGATCATGATATGACACAACTCATGTTCTATCGAGGATCTAGAATGTGTGGAGCAAATGAGTACAACAAAAGCTCTTCTATATGCAACTATACATACCAAAACGTAGGGTTTGATGCCACTATCGACTTTAATCGCTTTCTACCAAATGAAAAATACAGTGCGATGATTGTTGTTGTGGCAAAGCAAACAAACAAAGTGGTCAAGACACAACTTTATTTTCCAATGAAAGAACAAATCATTCAACCATATGATGACTATGAATTTACGATTTCATCAAACATTAATGAAACAAAACTCACGATAACTCATAGCAATGTAGTTGTAAGAGATGGTCCTGGCCAAAATTATTCAGTAATTAGAGCAGGTCAAACATGCAGTGTTACTTATGGTAATCAACTATTCTATCGAAAAGATCGCGTGTTTAATCATATATATGATAAATCGGTGCTTAATCTAGTGACTTATTATCAAATCAAAGGACAAATTGATGGATGTTATAACCAGCGGCAACGAGTTAGAGAGGGGATTGAGATTGATTCTATGTGGATTGCATCTCCTTTTATCGAGTATGGTGGACTGATGCTAACCATCACCAATAAACTGATTAATAAAGCGCCTAAACTACAAATTGACCATCCCACAATTAATCGAGGCAATCGTTTTTATCCATTAGACTTTACTCAAGCATTTGATCATGAAGAGGGGGATCTATCAGATAAAATCAAAGTGATTTCTAGTGATGTTAACAAAGATATCGTGGGTATTTATCATGTTGTCTTAAGAGTTGAAGATAAACATGGTTACTTTGATCAACAAACAATGATTGTTACAGTAATTGATAACAATCATCCACCCGTGATATTTGCAGAAGATCGTATAATACGACAGTATAGTGTATTTAATCCTCTAGATGGAGTTTATGCCTATGACAATGAGGATGGTAATCTAACACATCAACTTGTTGTACTTAATTATGTAGATACTTCAGTTCTAAACAAACAAAATCAGTGCTACAGTGTTACTGATTCTGAAATAGTAACAACTACAACATGTGTTGTGATAACTGTAATACAAGCATTGGAAATTACACAATCACGTTTTGCCTCAAAGCACATTGATATAAGAAGTAATGAGTTATGGAATGCATATCAAAACATATTTGATCGTGAGATGACTAATGAGGTTACTATATTAGAATATTCAATGAGTCAATAGGTTTTTAAACATGTTTTAAACATGACACATTAGCGCAGTGTTGTTCTTCAAACTAGAAAAATGTATAATTTAGTAAATATATTTTTCTTGGGGGATGAAAATATGAAAATTTGTGAACGTTGTAAGAGAATTTTAGCACGTGAAGGTATATCACTTTGTGATAGTTGTTACAAAATACATAATGAAATTTATGGTGTTTCAACAGCATCTAATGAAAAACCAATCCAAAAAAAGAAGTAAAAACAAACCACATTATCGTGGGGTTACTTGCATCTGTAATAATTGCAACTTCAGTATATTTTCTTCTAACTCTAGATTTTAGTGCAAAGAGGGAAGAACGGCCGTTTTCAGGGATTATTTTAGAAGGTCAAGACATGACGATGCTTTCTGATAATGTTTATTTCTATATTAAAGGATATTCAAAAAGTGATTGTGTAATCAAGCTTCACAACACTATTATAGACAAATCAATTGTTTTTTATTTACAAAATGAACAATATTCAATTCAATCCATTCCTGTAGGTTATTATCGAATGAAAGCAGCTTGTGGGTCAGAGTGGTTAAATTCTGTGCAGCATTTTGGTCAGAATACACTATATTTTCAAACTGAGGAATTATTAGAAATATTCTCAGATTTTTCGATTATTCTAGAACCTGATGAACCTGGAACCATACCAATACATACTATTAATAAACCTGACTTCTAGTTATTATGATGTTGAATATGACTTCGCATAATGTATATTATGTAATTAATGTATTAAATATTTACTTTAGTAAGTTCAATAGACTCTTTCCATTTGCTGGTGCATTGATTTTGAAGTTATCTGCAATCGTTGCTGCGATATCTGCAAATGTTTCACTAGTTGGAATTGATGTTGCATTATTGAATGATGGTGAATAGTACATTTGCAAGACATATTCACGCGTATGGTCAGTGCCATGATGTGTTGGATCATTACCATGATCACTTGTTAAAATGAGTAAATCATCTTCACGAAGCTTTGGTAGTAACTCTGCCAATTGGCGATCAAAGAGTTCTAATTCATCTTTGTAGCCCTGTGGGTTGCGTCGATGACCCCATAGTGCATCAAAATCAACCAAATTGACGTACATAAGACCATTGAACTCTTTGTCTAATGCAGCAATGGTTTTTTCCATGCCATCTTTGTTTGAAACTGTTTTGTGATATTCTGTTATGCCTTCACCATCAAAAATATCGACGATTTTCCCAATACTTATGACATCAAATCCACCTTCTTTTAAATCATCAAGGGTCGTTCTTTCAAAAGGTTTTAGTGCATAGTCATGACGATTTGATGTTCGCTTAAACTCCCCTACTTTTGTGCCAACAAAAGGGCGAGCAATAACACGTCCAACACGCCATTCTTCTTTCATTGTTAACTTACGTGCAATCTCACATGCTTGATAAAGTCTATCAAGGCCATAAGTATCCTCATTAGCCGCTATTTGAAGCACACTATCGGCTGATGTGTACACGATTAAATCACCAGTCTTGACATGATGTTCGCCAAGTTCATCGATGATTTCGGTACCAGAAGCAGCTTTATTACCAACTATTTTACTGTTTGTACGTTTTTCAAGTTCATCTAGTAATTCTTTTGGAAAGCCATTATCCGTAAATGTGATAAATGGTTTATCTATGTATAATCCCATCATCTCCCAATGACCAGTCATGGTATCTTTTCCTAAACTAGCTTCATTCATCTTCCCAAAATAAGCCTTGGGAAACGCTACTGGTTCAACACCTTTTACATCATGCAGATTACCAAGTCCCAACTGCTTCATATTCGGCATATGTATGCCCCCTGTTACACGAGCAATATTACCAAGTGTATCAGCTCCAACATCGTTATAATCCTTTGCATCTGGAAGTTCTCCAACTCCAACAGAATCTAGTACTATCGTAATAATTCGTTTAAATCTTGTCATCTTCTTTTATCTCCTTGTTTATTTTTGCACCTGGGTGAAATTGATCATAACTTTTATGAAGTTTTCCAGGTTGAATATGAGTGTAAATTTGTGTGGTTGAAATACTACTATGACCCAGTAGTTCTTGGACCATACGCAAGTCAGCACCTTTATCTAATAACAACGTCGCAAAGCCATGTCGCAGTGTATGTGGTGTCATTTCAATGGTTAGTCCAGCTTTAATGGCTTGCTTTTTGACCATAGTGTATACATATTGTCTTGTAATCACGTTGCCTTTTTTGTTAATAAACAAATATTTTGTATCTTTTACTAGCCAATTTTGACGAGTAAATGCAAGATAATCATCAAGTAATTGTTTTGCTTTATCATAAAGTGGAACCCATCTCTCTTTGTCCCCTTTTCCGATCACTTTTAGCAGTCCTTCATTTTGATAATAGTTTTGAAATGTTAAACCAGTGAGTTCACTTACTCGTAATCCACTACCAAGAAGAATATAAACGAGCATTTTATGGAAATCATCTACATCATTTGGTTTAAATGATTCAAGCAACATCATAATATCATTAATATACACTGTTTTTGGTAGTGATGCTCTTGCATGTCGATATTCTAGCTTATCCATAGGATTGGATTTTTTTTGTGTAAGTGTTTGATAAGTGAAATATGATTTCAAAGAACTTACCATGCGATTAATAGAGGTCCCTTGTTTAGATGTTGTAAGATGATTTAAAAAATGTTCAATGATGCTATCATCAATCAAATCAAACGATATTTTGATTGACTTACAAAACACTAAAAACTGCTTTACATCACTCACATAAGCACTCGCTGTATGACTTGAAACTTGTTTTGCATAAAGCAAATGGTACTCAAACTCTTTTAATAACTTCTTAGTATCCATATTACTCCTTAAACAATGACAATTGTTGCAATTGTTCTTGCTCATTTACGATTTTTGAAGTAGAAATCCCAATATTTCGTATTGGCCAATCCGTAAAATGATCTTCAAACATGACCAATGCCTGCTCGTAAATAGCATCACCTGCAACAATGGGTTTATCTAGTATCATCGATCGTGTGTGACTTTGATAGTTTTCATCCTTGATTGATAATGTTAATTGCTTAAGCATGCTTTGGCGTCTTTGCAAACGCCGACTTAAATCAAAACAGCATATTTTTAGAGTTGTTTGAATTTCATCTGCATCATCTGTCACTTTAATAAGTGATGAGCTTTGACTGATTGATTTAACTTCTTGATCTGGTTCAACATCTCGATTATCCAAACCCCAGGCGCGATCAATGACTTCTTGAGTGTGATTTTTAAACACTAAAATAAGTTGCTCATAAGGCGTATTTGCTAAATCTTTAATTGTTTGAATATTCATATCCTTTAGAATAACCACTGTCTTTTTGCCGATACCATGCATATGCTCAATCGGTAATGGCCAAAGTTTTGTTGCAATCTCATCATAACGAATAATACTAATTCCATTTGGCTTTTTAAGGTTACTAGCCATTTTTGCTAGAAACATGTTATCAGCAATCCCAATGCTGACATCTAGTTTTAATGATTTTTGTATATCTTTTTGCAGTATAATCGCCATATCAAGTGGTCTTGGATACGCCATTATTGGTTTTGTGACATCAAGATAGCATTCATCAATACTTGCTTGTTGGATTTTATCAGTATAAGTTGCCAGTAGTTCAACAAATTGCTTACTTACTTGTTGATAACGGTGAAAATTCAAACCTGTGATAATCAAATCAGGACATTTTTTTAATGCAATCGCCAATGGCATAGCACTTTCAATTTCAAAACTTCGAGCAATATAATTCGCTGTTGTGATGACTGCACGTTGCTGATTTGAACAAACGACAACTGGTTTCCCTATGTACTCTGGATGATCATTTATTTCAACCGATGCATAAAATGCATTCACATCCACATGGAAAATCCATTTATTCATTAGCAATCTCTTTTTGGACTTCTTCTAAAAGCGATTGAGCAGCTTCTAAGGCTGGTTGCTTTAAATTACCTGATGCCATAAGAGCCAATTGCTCGATTCGTTGTTGATCATCTAAAACAACAATCGAAACCGTTGTTGAGTTTTTATCTGAGTACTTTCTTACATCAAAGTGTGTTTTACCAAAACAAGAAACGACTGGTAAATGCGTGATGGTAAAGGTTTGAACTTGTTTTGATAGATCGTGCATTTTAAGGCCTACCTTATGCGCAACGGCTCCTGATACACCAACATCAATTTCATCGAAAATAATCGTACCACAGCCTTGTAATGGTGTGAAAATGGCTTTAAGACCTAACATTAAACGTGATAGCTCTCCCCCACTTGCTACTTTAGCTAAAGGAGCTAAAGCTGACCCAGGATTTGTTTTTAGTAGAAACACTATTTTATCAAGTCCACGTTTGTTTGGATTAGACCTTTCAAAAGCTACATCAAATTCTGCATGGGGTAGTTGTAGGTCTTTTAAGTGTTTCTGTATCTCAACTTTGAGGGATTTTGCTGCTTTTTTTCGTAAAGTAGAAAGTTGTGTGGCCATCTTTTCAAATGCTTGAAAAGCAAATTCCATTGTTTGTTTAGCTTGGCTTATCACTTGTTCATGATGATCTAGCTGATAAAGTTTCTCACCTAAGCTCTCATGTTTAGCAAGCACTGATTCAATGGTAGGACCATGACGACGACGCAGTTGATCATAACCCGCTAGCCGCTCTAAAACACTATCATACTCTTGATCATCAAATGATAAATAAAGCAAATAATCACTTAATTGTTCTTTAACATCTTCAATGATGGCATAACCATCATACAATGATTCAGACAATTTTTTAGCTAGTGGTTCTTCTGCTAAATCAGATAAGAGTTTGATTGTAGTGTATAAACGCTCAAGAACCCCTTCATCTTGTGTGATGATATCAAGTGATTGATTTGTTGCATTTGATATTTTCTCAAATGCCATCATTTGTTTTTGACGAGCAAGTAGTTCATCATACTCTTCTTGTTTTGGATTGAATGTTTCAATTTCATTGAGTTGATATTCTAAAAAAGCACGATCTGTTTCATCAAGTTGTTCATTTAAAATCTGTTTGTAATGTGATTTAGATTGCTGGTACTCATAGAATAATTTTGAAACGTGTGACACAATCACTTGATCTTGTAAAAAATTATCCAGTAAACGAATATGATTCTTTTCTTGAAGTAAATACTGAGTATCGTGTTGACTATGAATATCAATTTCTGCTTCTAAGATTTCTTTAAAAGTTGATAATGGCACCATCCGATGATTAATCTTACATGTATTTTTATTATCACGATTGACTTCACGCGTAAAAACCATGATGTCTTCCACATCAAAATCATATCCTTTTGCAATGATGGCTGCTAGTGAATCTTTCTTTAATTGAAATACGCCTTCTACAATTGCTTCTTGTTTGTGATTTGCAATCACGGCAGTTGAAGCTCTTTGTCCAGATAATAGAGAGATGGCATCCACCATTAAACTTTTACCAGCACCTGTCTCACCTGTGAAAACACTTAAACCATCATTAAAATTGATGGTTAAATCATCAATTAATACGAAATTTTTTACTGTTAACTGAACAAGCACTTTGTCACCCTCTTATCGTGATAAATAAATAAAATACTCTTGGTTTCCTTGCTTGCCCTTTAATTGGCAAGGAATCACTTGAATGTTTGGATACTTAAACGTTTGAAAATAAGTCACATAATCTGAAAGTAATTGATTGACAATACTCTGCTGCTTCACTATTCCTTTTTTGTTTAAATATTCCTTTCCAACTTCAAATTGAGGTTTAAATAATAAAAAGATGCTTCCATTTGCTTTAAGCAAGTGATGTATTGCTAGAAACACATGTTTTAGTGTAGTAAAAGAAACATCTACCACAATTATATCAAAACCAAATGGATAATCACTTGGTTTTACATCATTAATGTTTGTGTTTTCGTGCCATTGCACATGCAAGTGATTTTGAATAGTTGGATGTAATTGATTACTACCCACATCGATTGTTACGACAGATGCTGCTTCATGATTTAATAAACAATGCGTAAATCCCCCTGTTGAAGCACCCACATCCAAACAATCTTTCCCCTTTATCAAACAATTTGTTTCTATAAGAACAGCTTCTAATTTGTAACCACCACGAGAAACAAAATGCTGATCGTGTGATAATTTTAGAATATCATTTTCTTTAACAGCATAACTAGGTTTGCTGATGATGGTATCATTGACTTTGATATTGCCTTGTTTAATTTGATCAAGCGCATGTGATCTTGACAAATTAAAACGTAAAGCCACCATGTAATCTAGACGATTACTCTTCATTGATGATATCCAAAACATAGCTAATCAGGGAATTTGTATCAATTCCAATTGCTTTTTTCAATGCTGACATAGAACCATGTTGAATAAATTCATCCTTAATCCCAACACGATGTAATTCTACACTGTGATGTTGTTCTATAAGCCATGATGTGATTAAACTATACAGTCCGCCCACCTTCATATCGGGTTCATAAACGACAATCGGTACTTGTTTAGAAACAAGCAGTTGGAGCATTTTAATATCCATTGGCTTGATAAATCGTGCATTAATAATCATAATATTTAAATCATTGTTTTTACAGCGATTGGCCAGTTTGATTACGACTTCGCCATAGGCAATGATGATTGCTTTGATTGGATCTGGTGCATATTCCACAGTCCACGTACCAACTTGAATGGCTAAAAATGAATCCACTTCACTAAAATGGACATATCCTCTTGGGTAGCGAAGTGCAAATGGGGAATGTGCTAAAAACGCAGTATATAAAAGGTGCTGTGCTTCGTTTCCATCCTTAGGTTGTGCAACAATCATATTAGGCAAAGGCGTTAATAAACCAATATCAAACACACCATGATGGGTATCACCATCTTCACCAACAAGACCCGCTCGATCAATTCCAATCACTACAGGATAATTAGGTCTTGCAATATCATGATTGATTTGATCATATGCCCGTTGTAAAAACGTGGAATAAATAGAAATAAATGGTTTTGCTTTGGCTGCTGCTAAACTAGCCGCTAAACCCATCGCATGTCCTTCAGCAATCCCACAATCAAAACTGCGCTCAGGAAACAGTGAGAAAAACTTCTCAAGTTTAGAACCAGTCATCATTGCAGGTGTAATCGCCACAATATCCCTATCATGTTTCGCTAGTCTAATTAGGGTTTCACTAATGGCTTTACTCCATGAAATCATTTCTGCAGAACCATTTTGTTCAATTAAACCAGTGTCAGGATCAAATTGACCCACACCATGCCACATGCCATTTTTATCAAGTTCACTATATGGAAAGCCCTTCCCTTTTGTTGTAAGGGCGTGGATGACAATTGGACCCTCATGTAATTTTGCTACTTCGAGCACCTTTGACAACATTTTAATGTCATGACCATCAATAGGACCGATGTACTCAAGTCCAAGCTCTGTAAACATGGATGATTTTAAAACGACTTCTTTAAGGGAATCACGGACAATACTTAAGCCTTTTAAAACTCCTGTTCCAACTCTAGTTGCTGAAAGAATGCCTTTAATGTCATGTTTGATTGTTGTGTATGGTTTTGAAGAACGTAAATTACTGAAGCTGTGTGTGATTGCACCAACATTTTTCGAAATCGACATATCATTATCATTAAATATGATGATGATATTTTTCTTTAATGCCCCAATTTGATTGAGTGCTTCATAAGCCATGCCCCCTGTAAGTGATCCATCACCAATAACAGCAACAACATGATGATTTTGATGGTCTAAATCACGCTTAATCGCAAAACCTAGTGCTGCTGAAAGTGATGTTGAAGCATGTCCTGCTTCCCAAACATCATGCTCACTTTCGGCATGCTTTAAAAAGCCACTTAATCCATCAAGTTGGCGTAATGTGCTGAATTGATCTGCTCGTCCAGTTAAAATTTTATGAACGTAGCCTTGATGTCCAACATCAAATATGATTTTATCTTTAGGTGAATTAAAAGAACGATGCATTGCAATCGTTAATTCGACTATACCTAAATTGCTTGATAAATGACCACCTGTCTTAGACACATTGTCAATGAGAAACATGCGAATATCGCGAGCGAGTTCTTTGCATTGTTTTGTTGAATAATGCTTTAGTTCTTTAGGATGATTAATAAATTTAGTCATAAGTGTTAGAAACCTCGGTGTTGTATTTGTTTGATCAATGAAACAACCATATCATGATCGTTTAAACGCGCCAATGATTCATAAACATCATTAAATGCGTTTGTTTGTATATACATTGCCTCTTCATTCCCACTTAAACTGACAAATGTCATTTTCTTATTCTTTTCGTCACTTTTTGACTTTCCAAGTTCCGCTGATGATTTTTCATATTCTAATAAATCATCTTGTACTTGAAAAGCAACCCCTAATGTTTGCCCTATGGTGCGATATTGATCAACCAAATCCCCTTGATTTGCGATGATAGCGCCCATTGCACATGCTGCTCCAAATAACATTCCTGTTTTTAGTGTGTACATTTTAAGCACATCATTATTGCTTCTGATGGCACTTGGATTCATATCCATTGCTTGGCCTAAAATCATACCACTGATACCACTTGCATAAGCTAGCTCTGCAATTAACATTACCTTTATACTATCATCATATGAACTTTTTGCAAGATGCTCAAATGCTTTTGTTAATAAGCCATCCCCTGCTAATATGGCAGTTGCTTCATCAAATTGAATATGATTGGCTGGTTGATTACGTCGCATATCATCATCATCCATTGCAGGTAAATCATCATGGATGAGGGAATACGTTTGAATCATTTCTAGTGCCAAAGCAGCCTCATCAGCTACTTGAGCATCCATTTCATAATCCATCACAATCGAAGCCATCAGTTTAAACCGCACGTGTTTACTTTTTGCAAGTGCTGAATAGAGCATAGCATCCTTTACTATTGAATCAGCATCATTCTTTAGTGCATCTTTAAAAAGGTTATTTAAGTCCATCATCATTCTCCTGATTTGATTCTTTGAGTTGAGCAACTTTTTCACTAAACTGATTCAATTGTTGTTCACAAAAATTGATTAGAGTTAGACCTTCTTCAAATAAGGTTGTTGCTTCTTGTAATTGAACATCCCCACGTTCTAGTTTTGACACGATGTCTTGAATGCGTGACATTGCATCTTCAAATGTTTTTTCACTCATGATGACCCTCCTTTTATGGTGTTGATTACACTTGAGAATGTTCCATCTGACACTTTTGTTTGGATGGTATCACTCTCTTTTATCTGATTAATAGAATGTATGATTTTACCATCAACCATCGTGATGCTAAAACCACGCACTAAGGCAGTTTCTAAAGACAATGATTGATGATGTTGTTTTAAGTGTTTAAAACGTTCTTTTTGTTGATTAAATATTTGATCAATAGCGCGTTGAAGCTGAGTCTTAAAAAGACTGATTTTGTCTAAATCATATGTCTTTTTCATCAAAGCATGCTCGATTTTATTGCGATACAGAATTAAGTTATGGTGATAAATCTGTGTTAAAGAACCAGGATCAACAAAGTATCGATGATTTTTAAGTTTCATCAGTTCACGCATAGCACTTATCAATTGATACTCTATGTAAGTATTCAATTGACTATGCGCTTTTGAAAGTGTAAATTGGACATCTTGAAGTGAAGGTGTTGCCAGTTCTGCTGCACCTGTTGGTGTTGGTGCACGTTGATCAACAACATAATCAACCAAGGTGATATCACTCTCATGACCAACACCACTAATAATGGGTGTCACCATACTCGCAATTGTTCTTACAACACGTTCATCATTAAAGCACCATAAATCTTCGATTGAACCACCACCGCGTACCAACAAAACAACATCAACATGAAGTTGATCTGCTTTTTTGAGTGCTTCTATAATTTGTAAGATAGCTTCATGACCTTGAACACCACTATGAATATGAGTAATCGATGCTACTGGCCATCTACGATCAAGAGTTGACATCACATCATGATATGCAGCTGTTTGTGAAGAGGTCACAACCGCGATTGACATTGGAAATGATGGGATACTTATCTTTTTTTCGATATCAAATAAACCTTCTTCGGCTAATTTTTTCCTGTTTTTTTCAAGCTGGGCGTATAGATCACCAAGTCCTGCTAGTGTTAAATCACTTACATAGCACTGAAGCACTCCTGAAGCCTCATACAACGATATTTTACCTGAAACAATGACTTGGTCACCTTCTTTGATTGGCGTTTTAATGCGTTTAGAAACGCTTGAAAACATCACACAGGAGATACGTGCTTTTGCATCTTTTAGCGTAAAATACCAATGGCCATTTGACGAAATCGTGACATTTGAAAGCTCACCTGACATGGTTACTTGTTGTAACTGTGCATGACTTTCAAGGGTTGTCTTAATTAAATGAACAATGTCTGATACGGCTAAGATGCGTTGTGTCATAGTTTATCCAAGATTGCATTAATCATTTTATAGCTGTCTTCATCGCCATATATTTTAGCGATTTCAATCGCTTCATTGATAATAATTGGTTTATCATCGATTTCATACACCAATTCACTAATTGCCATAAAAAGTATGGCTTGTTCAACTAAACCAAGACGTAAAAATGTCCATCCTGTTTTCAAATGTTTTTCAATTTTAGTGATAATCAGTGATTGCGATGAAATCGCATCAATCATCATTTGTTTGGTTAAATCATCAAACATCAAGTACTCACTATCCTCTTGATCTTTGATGAATGATTCATAAAAATCTGCGATAATTTCTTCAATATCACGTGGTCTAAAGAAATAAATATAAAAACAAACAATCGCAGTTAATCGTTGTTTGCGACGATTCATGCAGTATCCTCCGTAATCTTACTCTATTTTATCACAAGTGACGTCATGATAAGCAAAAAAAAAGCCCAAGCGGGCTTAAAAGACAAAACCAACAACATTGATGTCAATGCTAGAACTTTGATAATCGGTCATGTTACAAATTGCTTTGGCAATTTTCGCTTGTAAACGATCAATTACTGTGTTGACGTTTTTACCATATTTGACGTTAACATCAACCGTGATGTGTAACTTATTGTTACTAAGTTTCACATTGACTGCTCTTGAAAATTTGCTCATGTGTAATTCAACATCTTCATCATCTTCAATCGAAAACGTTGTGATTAACTCAAACGCATGTTTGGTTATTGCAATCATTCCAAGATCTTCATTTTGTTTTAATAATACATATTCGTTTGCCATAATTTCACCTGGACTTATTGTATCACACAATTTAATGAAAAACTATTCTTGATTGAACCATTTAGCAACAAGTGCATCCAATGTTCCATTTTCTTTTAATGTCGCAATCGCTGCATTGACTTCATCTAATAAATCAGATCCTACTGGTAATGCCACACTAACACCATTGACTTCAATTAAATATGATTCGATCAATTCATTAGTTAATTCAAATGTTGTCAATGTGTCAAACTGGTTGACGTATTCTTTTGCGGTTGGTCCTTCAATGACAATAAAATCTAAACGTCCTGATGTGACTTCAAGAACCATTTGTGTCACATTTGTACGAGGATCGATTGTAAAGTTAAAGTCTGGTTGCAATTGGTTAATCATCTGCTCTTGAATGGTTCCGATTTGAACACCAACGGTTTTATTTGCAATCCCATCAGAATCAGTAATCCCACTTGTCTTTAGTGTTAACACAAAGAAAGGACTTTCTTCTTCACCTACATAATATGAGTCTGAAAATAGTGCATTTCTTGAAGGGTCAGGTGACATTGCGGCAATAGCCATATCGCCACGGTTAGAATTTAATGAAGCAATAATGCCATCAAAATCCATATCTTCCCAAACAATTTCCACGCCCATGATTTCTGCTAATGCTTCTCCAAATTCAATATCAAATCCAATTAGTGTACCATCAGTATCCACCATTTCATACGGAAAGTAACCAGAACTTGTTAAGACAACAAGTTTGTCTTTGCTAGTGCTTGTGCAGCCTGTAACTAAAAGTATGACTGCTAATAATAATACGATTTTTTTCATGTTGTTCTCCTTTATAACATGTTTTGTAAGAATTTTTTTGCACGATCTGTCTTTGTGTTTTCAAAGAACTCTTTTGTCGGTGCAATTTCAACAATTTGACCTTGATCCATGTAAATGATGACATCAGCCACTTCTTTGGCGAAATTCATTTCATGTGTCACAAGGATTGATAATAGTTTTTTAGTCGTAATCTTTTTAATGACATTGAGTACTTCAACCGTCATTTCTGGATCTAAAGCACTGGTTGGTTCATCAAAGAGTAACACTGATGGCTCCATTGCAAGTGCACGTGCAATCGCAATTCTTTGCTTTTCACCACCCGATAGCTGAGATGGGTAATGATCCATTCGCTGGGCACACCCTACTTCTGTTAATTTATCGATTGCGATTGCTTTTGCTTGTTCTTTTGAAAGCTTTTTAACTTTCTTTAAAGCAAACGTCACATTCTCTAATGCTGTAAAATGATCAAATAGATTGAATGATTGAAATACCATACCGATGCTTGGTCGTAGTTTCTCTAATTCTTTTGAGTGCTTCACAATATCAATTTTATCAATGATGATACTTCCACTTGTCGGGACTTCTAACCCATTGAGCATACGTAGTAGCGTGCTTTTGCCACTACCACTGACACCAATGATTGCATAGGTTGTTTCATCATTAAACTCAACATTGATATCATTGACCACTTCTAAGTCTTGAAATGATTTAAAAACGTGTTTAACGCTGATCATAGGCTAATTTCCTTTCTAAGATGCGCCCGCCATAAGATAATATTTTAGTGAGACTAAAGTAGATGATACCGACAATAATGAGCGGTTCAAATGGACGAAATGTTGTACCTGAGATGATTGCTTGACGTCGTAGTAGTTCGCTTACACCAATATATGATGCAACTGAAGTTTCTTTTGTCAGTGTGATAAACTCATTGACGATGGCTGGTAGCACATTTTTAACTGCAATCGGAATGATAATATAGCGTGCGATGTCATACTTAGATACACCAAGGCTAATCGCTGCTTCAATTTGCCCTTTGGGAATTGAGTTGATTCCTGCTCGTAGTACTTCGGATAGATAAGCAGCTGAATTTAATGAGAATATAACATATGCTGATGTTAGAGCATATGGTACAAACCCTGGAATTAACTGACTAATACCATAATGGAAAAATACCAACTGAAACAAAAGTGGAGTACCTCTAAACACATCAATAATTGCAAAGCTTATTTTTGATAATATGTTTTTTTTGCTTGTAATAAAACTTAGCAATAACCCTAAGATAGTTCCAAAGAAAGCACCCACCACAGCAATTTTTAGTGTAATTTCAATACCCGCTAATAGATAGGGTAAATAGGGTATGGTTGTCGTAAAATCAATTCGCATCGTAAGTTCCTCCTAAACACAAAAAAACGTCCCTACAAAAGGACGTAAAATACGCGGTACCACCTTAATTCCGATCTTCTATTGATCGACACCTCATCGTTAACGCTGATTGCGAAATAGCCTCAAATTTCGACTACTTAGCTCCAAAGCACGTTCGCACATCGTCATCTACTTGTCTTACACCAAACCCCAAGTCGCTATTTAGTGAACCATGTGTTACTACTCTTTTTCAAAGCTGATGAGATTATTATACTCATCTGAAAATAAAATGCAAGTGAAATATCATTTATTTTCAAATGTTTCAAAAAATTGTCGACTCGTAAAATAATCTTCGTTCATTTGATCAATCAATTCTTGTATTGAATCAAACTTCATTTCATCTCGTATTCTCTTATAAAAGTGAACACGGATTTCTTGTC
>CAYGIY010000007.1:0-21181 GCA_964350055.1 uncultured Erysipelothrix sp. | reverse complement strand
GATTTATAGCAGATTTATAGGGATTTATAGCAGGATTTATAGCAGTATCCTGGGCATAATACATTGCACGCATTTTGAATATAAGTTATAATTTAAATGGATTATTGTATATTAAATCTAGATATGGGGCTATTAATGCAAAACAGAAAGATACTCAATAAGAATGGTGTTAGTTTAATATACGTGATGCTTGTCCTGTTTGTGATGGTCATTCTTTCTTTTGCAATCTTTACATTATTCTCAATTAATCTTGAGCAAGCACGCAGACAGGAAGATTCGATGAGAGCTCATTTTGTAGCACTTTCAGGAGTAGATGTTACTTTCGCTGCCTTATTACAGAATAATCAAGAATTGCTTAATGATTATTTTAGAAAAAACATTGATGAAACAATCGTTCCTATTACAACGACGATTAGTCTTGACTATGGTCATGCTGATGTTGAAGTAAGTAGTTATGTTGAATCAGGATATCGATTCGTATTGATTACTTCTGTTGCTAGTTTAGATAATTCAGATTTAACAAAAGAGATCAAGATGCATTTTAGAGCTGAACACCCAGAAATTCAGCGTTATGAATAGTTATCACAGCAAAAGGAGTGATAAAAATGAAAACATTAGATAAAAGAGGAATAACACTACTAGAGCTCATTGTCGTTATAATGATTATTGGAATGGTTATTACAACTATTACAAGTTTAGTTTTATTTGGCTATAACGTGTATGGAATGACATCGAGAGACTTTCAGGTACAATCTGATGTAAGAATAGCAATGGAAAGAACAAACATCTTAGTGCGTTATTCTCGTGCTGTTTTTGCTGTTCCAGATATTAGTTATTTAGATGATGAATGGGACTATATCGGATTAAGTGAAGATCAGACTATGATTATGAGTTATAAGTGGAATTCAGTTACAAAAGATCATAAAAGTGAAATACTCATTGGACCATATGATGGCGTTACATTTAATATTGGTTTTGAAAAAGATGATAGTTTGATTAAAGATAACACATTAAGGATGTATTTTGAATCGTTTACAAATGACGGTACTACAAAAAGGTACGATATTGTAAGTGGATATGAAGCATTAAATGCTTTGCAGGTTGTGGATTATGGTACTGCTTTAGCACCTGCTACGGCTTTAGCATATCGCTCTGATGAATTCACTTATGAGAATTTTGAGTTAATTGTAAATATATCAATGGTTATTGATGTTTCTGGTAGTATGGCATGGGGGTTAAACAACCCTAATACTAGTGTTCATCCTACAAACAACCCATCTCGAATCAACGTACTAAAAACACAAGCAAGTATGATTGTGAATAAGTTCGCTGAGAATCAAAACGATGATGTTTCTATTAATATCCAACTTGTGCCATTTCATAATCATGCGAACAATCCACATGCGTTTCTTGATGTTAAAAATGCAACACAGCGTTCAACATTGCTAAATAACATCAATAATCTCAATGCTAATGGCGCAACAAATACAGGAGATGGATTAAGACGTTCATATCATAGTTTGTTGAATAAACAAACAAATGATTTATTAAATGTTAGTAATGACACCATTATCAAAAATTACACAATCATTCTTGTCGATGGGGAATCAAACTACGCTTCTCGATACAACACGACATCAACAACACAAGAATGGGGTTGTATTAGATGGTTTTTGTTTTGGTGTAGGGAAGAAGGGTATGTGAGTACCACTCAGTATTCTACACATTATCTAGAAGCTGATGGCAACATTAACAATTGTACCTATACACCAAATAGTGCGGGATGTACTCCAGGGTATGTTCACAACATTCCACAAGCTAATGAATATGTTCAGCTTATGGGTAATCATTTAGCTGACCCTAATTTTGTGACGAATTATTTAGTCGCATTTGCACGTGATGTATCACAAAGTGAAATAACATTCATTGCCAATGCTGCGAATATTCCTAATGAACGGGTGTTTTATGCAACGGATGCTGATCAGTTAGGACTTTCATTTACTGAAATTCAAATGTCCATCACAAATGATTTATGGCATTTCTTAGGTCCAAAATTAACGGCACCAATCGTTAATGGAGAGTAGTATGACTCTAAAATCCAAGCATGGTTTCACATTAATTGAAGTAATTATATCACTAGCAATTTTTGCCTTGATAAGTGTTGGGTTTTTGGGTATGTTTTCATCAGTTTTTATTAGTACATACAATTCGACTGCACTGTCAGAACAGTCTTTTTTAGCTCAAAAAGAAGTTGAAGATGAAATTAGATTTGTAAAAGATGCTTTAGAACAAGGAAATGATCCGAGTGGATATACATCAACAACAGTTAAAGTTTTCTCAGGTTTATTAGAAAGAGATGTTGAGGTTTATAAAGTTGAAAGTGGTGTAGATTCTGGTAAGATAATTCAAAGTCTTGTTGCTGAAACCAGACCACCACAACTAAGAGTTCCAGTGATCACTTCAAATGTGACAATTGCTACATACTCTGGAGCAACAGAAATTATTTATCCAAACAAAGCAATGAGTAATCTAGCTGTGGATTTAAAAAATGAATTAACTGTTGATAATCCTGGATTACTAATTCGATATGTATATTATTGGTATGTTTCAAAACCTGGTGAGTATATTGTGAATCAACCTCCGTTATTTCCAGATGATTACATTATTATCCCTGATCAGACTACAAGAAGGATCAATGAAGTCACAGGTAATTATGCGGGAAGATTTCTGACACTTGTTGTGACACCTGTGGGCGAAAAAGGGCAAATGGGTAAATCGGTTGTCAGTAACTCGATTTACATTTCAGCTATGCCTGTGTATAATTCTTTATTAGTACATTATGATTTATCTACTGTAAATAGAACAGATAATAATCAAACAAGGTTCAGTTCGGGTGATGGTTTGTATTACCTAAGAAAAATTGTTGATCGTGGTCCTTATAGTGTTGACTTAAATCAAACAACCAACTCAGTACAACCGATTCTAGTTGAAGACTCATCTATGAGAGATTATGAGCAGTTCTTTTATGGAGTCTCAGGCACAAGTGCAACTCGCTATGTGTTTTCAGGTTCAAGTACAGGAGCGAATTCTAAGAATGTGATGACGGTGTATGTAGCAGCTAAATTTGCGGATGGGTTTCCGAATAACACAGCAATATTCTATTCTAATTTTAATAACTCAAGTCCAACTGCCAATCGAGCAAATCGATGGTTGTTGCGTACAAACTCAACTGGGCAACTAGAACTTAGACGTCATAATAATAGTTCAACAAGCTTTATTAGTGTTGTTACTGAAGCTGAGTATCGTGGCAATCAATGGACAATTTTTAAGTTTGAAGTTAACAACAATTTGTTAGGAATCAAGATTAATCAAGATGACTACTTTACAACAGCATTTACATCGACGACTAACACAATGAATTTAACACCTTTTGCAATTTACACAAACCCATTCTTGACCGTGGGAGAAGTTTTAGTATATGATGTAGTTCATAATAATGAAACAGAAGTATTGATTTTTGAGTATTTAAGCCAAAAGTTTCAATCAGATGAATAAGTTGATTGTGAGCACAAAATTACTATATAACCACTGTTAAACAGTGGTTTTTTTATGTTTTAAGCTTTAAAAACTTAAAGTTTTATTGTTTCAAGAGTTGTGATGCTGTATAATTTCAATACGGCTGTAGGAGAATATTGTGGGATATATCGTCTTAGGATGCATAGGGTTTGGGTTTTTGTATATTTTTGATTTCAATAAAGTGAAGAAGATCCATTGGGTTTTCAATACCTTTTTTGCAATTGGGGTACTCCTGATTGCGATTGCATCCATAGCACTTTTTATCATACCAATTCAGATGTTCTCACTAGGCTCTTTGCTTTCTGGTGTTTTTTATGCGTTGGCTATTTTGGCAGCTGTCCAAATGTTCTATTCGTTATTTGGTGCGTTGCCCTTTAAGAGTACCTACGTATCAGCCAAAGCAAATCAAACGATTGATACAGGCATGTATGCGCTGTGTCGTCATCCGGGGGTGTGGGGGTTTTTCTTGATGTACCTGGCTTTATTTTTAGCAACTGGAAATATGTTGCTTTTAATGGCCTGTGTGATTTGGACGATCATGGATGTGATTCATGTTTGGATACAAGATAAGTATTTCTTTCCAAAGACACTATTAGGTTACTCAAACTATCAGCAAACGACTCCATTTCTACTTTTTAATCCTTCTAGTATAAGAAGGTGCATTCAAACTTTTAGAAAGTGAAATTGATACTATGAATATGGACCAAATGCTAAGAAACAAACAATACAAAGAGATATGGCAACGATACTGTGGTTTTTTGGACTACTCAATTGAAGAGTACATGGAAATTCAAAACCGCCTATTAATGGAACAAATTGATATGTATGCCGATTGTGAGCTTGGTCAACATATAATGAAGGGACAACATCCTAAATCACCAGATGAGTTTAGGCGCATGGTTCCTTTGACGACCTATGATGATTATGCAGATTTTCTATTACCAAAGAATAAAGATGTTTTACCATCTGAGCCTGTTGTTTGGATTCAAACAACTTGGGAAGGTGGCAAAGCACCAGTAAAGGTTGCACCTTATACACAAACAATGATTTCTCATCATCGTGATATTTGCTTAACATGCATTATTTTAGCCACCAGTCATGCTCGTGGGCATTTTGATTTAAAACCTGGTATGAATTTTCTTAATGGTATGGCACCATTACCATATTTAACAGGGTTATTGCCCTATTCGATTCAAGGTGAGTACAGCGTGAATTTTATGCCTTCAATTGATGAAGGTAACAGTATGTCATTTGGTGAACGCAATAAAGCAGGGTTTAAACTTGGCATGCAAAAGGGTATTGATTTGTTCTATGGCTTAAGCAGTGTCATTGTTAAAATGGGCGAAAGTTTTGTTGAAGGATCAAGTAACGGTGGTACCTCCGATCTTATGGGATTTGAGATGAAGATGCTTGGTAAGTTTGCAAAAGCTAAAATCAATTCAAAGTTAAAGAAAGAACCGATTTATCCAAAAGATGTGTTTGATTTAAAAGGCTTTGTTTGTGCAGGGACAGATTCAACACATTTTAAAGAAAAAATTGAGAATTACTGGGGTGTTAAGCCACTTGAAATATTTGGAGGTACTGAAGCAACAGCAATTGGTGCCGAATCTTGGAGCAAAGATGGGATTATTATGTTTCCTAATATTTGCTTCTATGAGTTTATTCCACTAGGTGAATATTATAAAAACTTAGAAGATCCTTCCTATGTGCCTAAGACATATTTGATGGATGAACTTAAAGAAGATGAGTATTATGAAATTGTCATCACAACATTAAAAGGTGGTGCATTTGCTCGCTATCGTATTGGTGATATTTTCAAATGCGAGGTCTTAAAAAAAGAAGCAGATAAGATTTATCTGCCACACTTTAGATATGTTGATCGCGTAGATCCAATCATTGACTTAGCTGGCTTTACACGTATTACAGAAACAACCATTTCTACTGTGATTATGTTATCTAAACTAAACATTACCAATTGGTTTGCTCATAAGAAGTATGATGAACTCAAGCGACCATATGTGGCACTCTATATTGAACTGGGCATATCAGATAAAGGACAAGGACTTGAAGATCCACAGCTAATCAAAGAACAACTTGAGATTTATTTTAAATATGTCGATCATGATTATAAGAGTTTGCAAAAGATGATTGGTATTGAGCCACTACAAGTGCATTTATTACCATCAGGAACGATTCAGTCATACACCGATACACTTTCGCATAAAATGGCGAAAGTGAATCCTTCACATTTTGATATTGTAGAGGTGTTGAATCGAGCATAAATAAAGGATAGGAGCGTGCAATTTTGGTTATTCGAAGCTTAATCTATTGGGGATTGCCATCACTAGCATTAGTAATAAATGGCGTGTTGCTACTCCTTTTAAGCTTGTCGAAAAAAGACAGATTAATCAGATCTTTCATTCCATTTATAGCGGTAATGATCGCTTGGGCTGCTTCGTCTTTATTAATGAAGATACAATTCTATCCTAGTGTTTTATTTTGGAATCGTGTGATGGTTGCATCCATTACCATGGTGCCTTATTTTGCCTATATCTTTGTCAGTATCTTTACCAATCAGATTAAAAAATCGAGCATCCTTGCTTGGTCACTAATTATTCTTGTCATTCAAATCATGAATATCATGGGTATTATGGTCACCAGTGCTGAAATGGTGCCTGTAATTATTAATGGTGTTGAGACCTATGAGCTTATTTATGCGTTAGGACCGTGGTCTTATGTTGGTTTTGGTAGTGTGTTTGTCTTATTGGCTGTGTCTTTAAATAAGATGCGGAAGGCATTCAAACGTGGAGAAACACATTCAAATAAACTGCGTCCAGTTATGCTTGGTTTATTTATTCTTTATGTTGGCATGATATTGAATACAATCCCAGAAGTTGGGAAATACCCTATTGATTTTGCCTTTGGTGTAATTACCTCTGGGCTTTTGATGTATGCCATTTATAAATCACGGGTTATCGAATTAAAGATTGTTGTAACTAGAACACTTTTATTCACCTTAAGCATCACATTACTCTTTACAATAGTTGCCTTAACTGTCAATCGGATACTGGGTATATTTACCAATATTGAAACTGGCATGAGCAATGAGATTTTTGTGTTGATTACCGCACTTATTACCATTATTCTGTTTCAACCACTATTTAGCATGATCTATCAACGTATCGATAAATACTTTTATAAGAAGCAAAACTATCAACAAAGCTTAATCCGAAGTTTCTCATTAACGGTTTCAAATAATCTCGATCTTGAGAGTATTACCGATGAATTATTGAAAGTTGCTCATGAAGTGACGAAAAACAATCGTATCTATGTCTTTTTTAAGAATAGTTCATCCAATGAATATAACTACTATGCATCATTTAAAAAGTTAGATAAGCTAACCATGAGTTTTAGATTTAGCCATCCATTTGTGCGTTGGTTTAAAAATAATGACGAGTTTATACCAGAAGAATATGTGGATAATCATCCTTTCTTTAAAACAATGTGGGATAAAGAACAACAGGATTTATTACTCATGCGTTTTGAAGCGGCTATACCACTAAAATACAACAATGATCTCATTGGGGTTGTTATCATGGGACATAATGATCACACAACAGTCATGAGTGATGATGATATCAATATCTTATCAACCTTATGTGCAACAGCATCGATTGCGATGAACAATGCTCGTTTGTTTAAGAAGTTTAAAAATGAAGCGATTAAGGATAGTTTGACAGGTTTATTTAATCATCGTTATTTCATTGATCATATTGAAAAGAGTTGCGAAAACTTAAAACGTGAATCAGTTGCGTTAATCATGTTTAATATTGATATGTTTGCCATGTTTAATGACATTTATGGTCATCATGCTGGTGATATAGCACTTAAAAAAGTAGCCAATGCGATTAACTTTGTGTGTGGTAGCCAAGGAATCAGTTGTCGTTATGGGGGCGATGTGTTTGCAATTATTCTACCGAATATGGACTCTAACCGTACCTATGAAATAGCAGAGAAAATTAGAAATCGTGTAGAAACCACATCCATGGCTGATAAAGATGAAGTGAATCGTTATATTACATTATCAGCAGGGATTAGTGTAGCGCCAACGGTTGCAAAAGATGATAAAGACTTGGTTGATAAAACAACAAAAGCGTTGCACCATGCCAAAATGAGTGGGAAGAATAAATCTGTGCTTTTTGATCCAAACCATCATCAAGATGCTACACATGATCAAAGCAGTGAAGAAATGAATATGGCAACAATCTATGCCTTAACGGCAGCGATTGATGCCAAGGATCATTACACATTTGGACATTCACAACGAGTTGCTAAATATTCAAGTGCGATTGCAGAAAAAGCAGGAGCACCAAAAGAAGAAGTTGAAACCATCCGTCAAGCGGCACTATTACATGATATTGGTAAGATTGGTATACCAGAGAGCATCCTTACAAAGTATTCCAAGCTTGAAGATCATGAATATGAAACCATGAAGATGCATGTTGATATGTCGATTACGATTATTAAGTATTTACCATCCTTTAATCACGTGATTCCAGCTGTTATGGGTCACCATGAACGGTGGGACGGTAAAGGCTATCCAAGAAGAATCAAAGGTGAGAATATACCATTTTCAGCCCGTTGTATTGGGATTGCGGATGCATTTGATGCCATTACATCAAATCGTCATTACAAGACACATTTAAGTGTCGAATACGCTCTTGATGAAATCGAACGTAATGCAGGAACACAGTTTGATCCATACTTAGCGCGTGTGTTTATCAATATGGTGAAAGATGGAGAATTAATTATTGAACCTTCACGCTCAATCGTAAACTAAACAACTGGAGACAGTTGTTTTTTTACTCACAAAATTCATGAGGATTTCATATTTTTGTGTTTTTTTCATGTTATGATTAAAGAAACATTAATACAAAGGAGGCATATGAAAGACGCAATTTATATTCATGGCAATACCGTAATCATGAACTTTTCAACTTATTATCCTGGATCAAATGAAGCATTTTTATCATCTCGTGTGTTTGCTGCGATTGCAAAAAAATACTTGGAGTATCTAAATCGAAAAGACCCTGATACCTACTTTTGGTTAACTAAAAACGAAAACTTAAAAACATTTATCCCAAAAATGCAAACATTTCTAAAAAAACTTTATGTACTCAATATCGATGAACTGGAATCTCGTTTGTTTGATAATAGAGAGCTTTTAGGGTATGTGATTGAGGATTTTTACTCTTATTGGCGAAAACTACAACGGTTATCAACTATTAAAATATCTGCTTCATCGAGTGGTTATGTAACAAACTTCATTGAAGCGGACACTCGTTTTAATAATATGTTGCGCTATACATATCGAAACTTTCAAGAAAAAGTTCAAGGATACAAAAACCATGTTTATCGTCAACTGCAGGCTGGCACAGATTCTTGTATGGTTTTATCTGATATTAAGTGGAGAATCCCACGTGGTTATGAAGGCTTAAGAAAAATACCATTTGCTTCGCAAATTCTTCTTAAACCACCATTGCTTATTTATCCAAGAGGCAACAAACGATATGGTTCATTTGAACTTGTAAAAGATAATCCAATTTTTGGGATGAGCTTTGATTATCATCAATGGTATTGTTATCCTGCAAAAGTTGGCCCACTACTGATTTTAATTTACGTTAATTTTGATTTTGCTTTCTCTGGTATTTCTGTTGCTAATTTATTTGAACTAGCAGATCGAAAAGAAGTCGCCAATCAAAAAATTGATGGCATCATGGTATTTGGACTTGATGATGGCACTGAAAGCTCTACTTATAGTTATGATGAGAAAAATGATTTATGGGTTGGTAAAGTGCCATACATGCAAAAAATTGAATATTTTGGGTATATGAAAAAAATGGTATTAACCATGCACAACGCCATCATGATGCAAAAAGGAAGGCTACCAATTCACGGAAGCATGATTAATTTGCATCTAAAAAATAAAAAGACAATCGGTGTTGTCTTTATTGGAGACTCTGGTGCCGGTAAATCAGAAACCATTGAAGCCATGGAATTAATTGATCATCCAGACTTACTAGCATTTGATGTTGTCTTTGATGATATGGGATCATTTTTAATTGAAGATGGCAAAATCCTTGCTCAAGGCAGTGAGATTGGTGCTTTTATCCGTTTGGATGATTTAGATAAAGGTTCTCCTTATAAGTCAATGGATCGTAGTATCTTTATGAATCCTGATAGTACCAATGCCAGAATTGTCGTTCCAATATCATCCTTTCATCTTATTAATGCTAAGCATCCGATTCATTATTTGTTTTATGCAAACAATTACACAGACAAAACGGGATATCTTATTGCAGATCAAGCATCTGATATCAAAGATGTATTTGTTGAAGGAAAACGCATGGCACTAGCAACCACACATGAAGTAGGTATATCTACCACATACTTTGCCAATCCATTTGGTCCAATGCAAGATCAAGAAGCGTGTGATCAATTGCTTGATGAGTACTTTAAACAACTTGACCAGTCAGATATTGCAGTGGGTGAAGTATACACAGGCTTGGGTGTTAAAGGTAGCAGTGTGGACCATTTAACAACCACAGCAAGAGCGTTGATTGATTTGTTTTTAACTCACAAAGATTAGCAAAACACCGTGTTATTTACCACGGTGTTTTTTAATGCGATAGTTATCATACACACGATAGGAAATGACCTGAACATTTGGGTCTTGTTTTAAGCGATCAAAGATTGATTGAATATGATCGCATTTTCTATGAGTAAGAAAGCCTGTGATTTCATACTGATGCATAGGATGACTTCCAATGATATTGATAATGGCTTGATAATGATCAATGATGGCACTGAAGTAGCCATGATGATAGGAGTCTTCAATGCCAATGCCACCTAATACTTGCATGGCTTGAAGCATTTTATCATGGGATACTTTTTTAACATAAGGCTCAGTTGGTGGACGGACCGGCGTGTTAATATAGAGCCGATCATAGTTAAACTGTTTAAAGAATTCCTTGTATGAGAGCAAATCTTGGGTTGAATCGTTGATATTATGAATAAGCATTAACTCAAGCCAACATTGGCCCTCAAATGTTTTACTAAAATCAACTAGTGCCTGTGTGATGGAATTAAAATCAATATCACGATGAGGACGATTGATTTTATTAAACGTTTCTTCATTATAGCCATTGACTGAAGGGAGTACAATATCTGCTAATAACAGCGCATCAAACACTTTTTTTTGATCTAATGTTGCCCCATTGGTGATGACGGCAATCGGTTTATCTGTGATGTCTTTAATACCTAGAATAAGGTCACCAAGAAAAGCGTACAGAGTAGGTTCTCCTTCACCTGCAAGTGTCACAACATCAAAAGCAATTCCTTGATTGACAACATCTTGTAATTGACTCAATATATCAGCAACCTCATAGAAGGCTTGTGGTATGTTGATCATGTGATTGGTTTGATCAAGCATGCAATAAATACATCCATAATTGCATGTTTTTTTAGGGATTGGACTTATACCCAATGATTTTCCTAATCGTCGAGAAGGAATAGGACCATATACGTGTTGTGTCAAGAAAATCTCCTCTTATTCATCATATCAAATATTTCATGTCTTGTTTTATAAAAAGGTGATTATAATCATACAATCAAGGGGTATTTTATCAATCGTTTGTGGCATAATAGGAGTAAGGAGACACCATCATGCATCAATTCTTTCCAGTAGAGCTCGATTTATCAAATCCAGATCATATTGTAAAACTTAAGCTTTTTTTAGAACGCTTTGACTTGAAGATGGATACTGTGGATGCAGCATTTGTCATCATTGAAGATTATAAGATTATTGCTAGTTGTTGCAAATTAAAAAATGTATTTAAAATGATTGCGGTAGACCAAGACTATCAACACAATAATTTAGTGGCATTATTATTAAGTGAAGTTAATTATTTGGCTTTTCAACAAGGATATACTCATACCTTTACCTTTACGCCGATTGTGAGTCAACCTATTTTTAAATCACTTGGATACACCTTGGTTGCTCAAACAAGTGAAGTTGCGCTACTAGAAAAAGGTGTGATGTTAATTAACGATGTGATTGCTTTGATAAATAAGACATATGATTGTCAACAAACAAACAACGGTGCCATTATCATCAATGGCAATCCATTTAGTTTAGGACATCAGTATTTAATCGAAACAGCAAGCCAACAGGTTGAACGATTGTTTGTGTTTGTGGTTGAAGAAGATGCTTCCTTTTTTTCATTTGAAGAACGCATCGAGTTAATCAAACTCGGCACACAACATCTTGATAATGTGGTGGTGTTACCATCAACACAATACATCATCAGCCAAGCCACATTCCCTAACTATTTTGTTCGAGATAAAGATCATGGTTTTGATATGTATGCGACGCTGGATGCCACATTATTTGGAACTTGGTTTAGTAAACTCAATATTACAGTTCGATTTGTTGGTGAAGAACCACTAGATCCTATGACTGATGCTTATAATCAAACCATGTTAAACATTCTTCCACATTTTAATATCAAACTTGAAATTATAAAACGTAAAAAAAATAAGTTTGGTATCATCAGTGCATCGCGTATTCGTACATTACTTAAGTATCAAGATTGGGAAACATTAGAAGCTTATGTTCCTAAGACAACCTTTGACTATATAAAAAATAACCAAGACATTGTTGAAAAAATGAAACACTATGATGGCAAACATTGACATATTAGAACAAAGAGAAAAACGACAAGCAGACGTTTTTAAACGACTAGAAGCTTATGATTGTGTCATCATGATTAAGGTTAATTACCCAGGAAATCAAAAGTTGAATGCTTACACCTTTTATGTGGCTCATACAATCATCAAGCATCTTATAACACAACTTGATTTATCATTTGATATCACATATTCAGTTGAAGGCGTCATCGCAATCACACAAAGCACACGAGATGGAATTAAGTGCAAACATGTTTGTGTATCAATTGAATCAAATCATCCTCTTGGCCGATTGATTGATCTTGATGTCTATACAAAACAAGGACAGATTAAACGAACTGATTTAGGTTACTCACCACGAAAATGCTATATTTGTGAAGATGTGGCTGTTGGTTGTGTTCGTAGTCAAAAACATCCGATTCATAAAATCAAACATTATTTTCATCAGCTAGTCATTGATCATGCGCGTCATTCTTATCAAGAGATGGTACGGTTTGCCGCAATGGCAGAGCTGAGTGTTCATCCAAGTTTTGGATTAGTGACACCGACATCTTCTGGTATCCATAGTGATATGGATGTGAATACTTACTTATTGAGTATTGAAACTATTGCACCTTACTTTGATCAGATTGCAACCATCGATTACACCACATCTGATTCATCAATCTTTTTACAGTTACGCCAACTGGGAATCCAAATCGAAGCTGCGATGTTTAAAGCAACACAAAACATCAACACACACAAAGGATTGATATTTCTTATGTTACTTGTTTTAGGTGCTGTTCATCATCAAAAAACACAATCAATCGTGGATTCAATTAAACAATTATCAAAACCGCTTCTCAATGATTTTGATGATCAATCAAGTGATACAAGTGGAAAAATTTGGTATCAAACTCATGGTATCTTAGGGATTAGGGGATTGGCACTAGATGGTCTGAGTCTTATGTTTTCAGATTTTATTCCTTATTATTTAAGTCTCAAAGACAAAGACGACCATAATGATGCGCTCATCATGACATTATTAGAAATCATGAGCAAACTTGATGACACCACGGTTCTCAAGCGGGGTGGTCTAAATGGACTTGCATGGTTAAAGCAAACATCTCGCCTTGTCATCAATAATCCCTCTCAGTGGCAAGAGTTTTCAAATAAGTGCAAACAGCGTCAAATCAGTCCAGGAGGAAGTGCTGATGTGCTTGCGGTAGTTGTATTATATGCTAGTTTTTTTTATGATAGTAACAAAGAGGGACACGATGAAGATTAAAACACCAGCGCAAGCAGGAACAATTGAAAGTAATGATGTTTATGTTCAATTGTTGCCAAATAAAGATCACACCATTGAAATTCGCCTTAAAAGCGTTGTTTATCAGCAGTTTAAAGATCAAATATTAGCGGTAGCCCATGCAACATTAAAGAAAATGAAAATTACATCTTGCGTATTAATAATGGATGATCAAGGGGCACTTGATTATACTATAGCAGCAAGAATTGAAAGTGCGGTGAAGCGAAGCTTATGTTAAAACAAACAGCATTGTTTATTCCAGGTAATACACCAAAGATGCAATTGAGTGCCGATGTTTTTGGAGCCGATTGCTTAATCTTTGATTGTGAGGATTCAGTTGCAATCCATCAAAAAGATAGTGCCCGTATTTTGGTGCGCTCATGTTTAACTGCGCGTGATTTTCAACATCACCAACGCATCGTTCGTATTAATCCGGTTGATTCACCTTTTTATCAAGAGGACTTAATTGAAATGTATCATGCCAAACCTGATGCGATTATGATCCCTAAAGCAACACCAGCGGTTGTTAAACAAGTTGAACATGATTTAAGTGAGATTGAAGCGAAGCATGGTGCTAGCTCCATGATGTTTTATGTCATCATTGAAACGGCATATGGGGTAGAGATGGCTTTTGAAACATGCCAAGAGTCCAAACGTATTGTAGGAGTTTTACTTGGTGGGGAAGATTTATGCACGGATATGCATGTGACACCAACAAAAAAGCGAATTGAACTGCAATACCCACGAAGTAAAGTGGCGATGGTAGCAACAGCACTAAATTTAGTGGCATGGGATACACCCTATGTCGATGTAGATAATTTAGAAGGATTAAGACAAGATACACAAATGGCCAAATCACTTGGTTTTACTGGAAAAGTGTGTATTCATCCAAATCAAGTTGACATTATTAAAGAAGTGTTTGCATTCACTAAAGAGCAAGTCAATGAAGCAATCGCAATCATTGAGGCTTACCAATATGCAGAAAAACAAGGTTTAGGAGTGTGTTCCTATCAAGGAAAGATGATTGATAAACCAGTATTAGAACGAGCCAAGCAAATTGTTGCAGCAACAAAAGGCAGTCAAATCATATGAGTCAGTCATTAAAACCATCAACCATATACAATCAAGAACAAGCGATTATCACTCATAAAGAACCATTTGTATGTGAAAAAAATATCCCTAATCAAGATAAAGTGATTGAAGGTATTTCTTTAGCGCTAGATCAAGTTGAGCTTTTTGATGGTATGACAGTATCATTTCATCATCATTTAAGAAATGGTGATTATGTCCTAAATCTTATCATGCAAGAAATCGCTAAACGTGGCTATCAACAAATCACACTTGTTGCAAGTTCGCTTTTTGCTGTGCATTCACCACTGATTGAGATGATTAAAGATCAAGTTGTGACAAAGATTTATGCTGCCTATATTGCTAAAGAAATTGGTGAGGTGATCAGTCAAGGATATTGTCGGGATGGTTGTTTTTTACACACACATGGCTATCGGGCGCATATGTTGCATCATAAGCAAGTTGTTGTCGATGTTGCATTTATTGCAGCTCCGATGTGTGATCATTTAGGTAATGCTACAGGTAGTGAAGGAGTAGCTAGCTGTGGTGTCTTAGGATATGCCATTGCTGATGCACAAACGGCAAAAAAAGTGCTACTGATTACAGACACCATTGGTGATGTAAAAGATCCAGAAATACATGCACAATGGGTTGATGCTGTGGTTAAAGTGGATGCTATTGGTGATCCTAAAGGCATTGTCAGTGGGACAACATCCATCACCAGAGACCCTGTGGGTTTAAAGATTGCAAAACTAACAGTAGATTTTCTTGAAGCGGCACAACTGCTTCGTCAAGGTTTCTCATTTCAAACAGGTGCTGGAGGTATTTCACTTGCTGTCGTTCAAGAAATTTATCAACGATGTCAAAAGCAACACATCAAAGGTCGTTTTGCTTCAGGTGGGACAACTAAGTTTTTAGTAGAGATGCTTGAGCATAACTATTTAGATAAACTATACGATGTGCAGTGTTTTGACTTAGATGCGGTGCGATCAATTAAAACAAACAAAAATCATATAAAAATGTCAGCTTATGATTATGCTGATTTTAGTAATAAGGATAATATTGCCTCTCAATTAGATTTTGTGGTACTTGGCGCAACAGAAATTGATACATCATATAATGTGAATGTGACAACAGGAAGTGATGGCAAGATCATGGGTGGTAGTGGTGGTCATGCAGATACAGCACTAGGTTCTAAGATGACAATTATTGTTTCAAAACTGGTCAGTTCACGTTTGTCTGTGGTTGTTGATCATGTGATTACGATGACGACCCCAAGTGCGACGGTTGATGTTTTAATTACAGATCGAGGAATTGCGATTCATCCTCGACATGAGCAATTAATTCAAAAGCTAAAAAAAACAACAACACTCCCAATCATGACTATTGATCAATTGTATCAGCAAGCCATTGCTTTAACAGGAAAACCTAAACCTATCAAACTGACAGAGCATGTGGTTGCCTATAGTGTGTATAGTGATGGCACTTTGTTGGATAAAATCTATCAGGTTGATGAATCTTAAAAAAATTCACGTTTTTCTGTGAGAAAGCATTGACAGGTGAAGCAGACAAATTTATGATTAAGGTGTAAGTGATAGCGCTTACAGCAACACACAAGTTGAAAGGGAACTATGGAAAAAGACAAGATCGTGCTTGGAGTCATTGGTGCCGATGTCCACGCTGTGGGCAACAAAATTTTGCACTATGCTTATACTCAAGCCGGTTTTTTTGTGATTAATCTTGGGGTGATGGTATCTCAAGAAGAATTCATCCAAGCTGCCATGGAAGCAGAGGCGAGTGCTATTATTGTGTCCTCTCTTTATGGTCATGGTGAATTGGATTGCAAAGGACTACGCGAAAAATGCATTGAGGCTGGCCTCGACAATATTTTATTGTATGTAGGTGGCAATTTAGTCGTTGGTAAGACACCATTTGAAGAAGTAAAAGCGAAGTTTTTGGCGATGGGATTTGACCGCATCTATCCGCCAGGATCTGACCCAGATGATGGTATTGCTGACTTGAAAGATGACTTGAGTAAACGGTAATGCATCCTGTTTTATGCATTGATTTTGGTTCAACATTTACAAAGGTAACAGCGGTTGATGTAGACCAACCAAAAATACTAGCGACAAGCCAAGCATTTACCACAATTCATGATGATATTAATCGTGGATTAAATGAAGCACTTGAAGCAATCATTGAAACCACAGGGATCACAAGCTGGAATGAACGGTATGCATGTTCAAGTGCAGCAGGTGGTTTAAAGATGGTTGCTATTGGTTTAGTACCACAGCTGACAACAGAAGCAGCCAAACGCGCGGCATTAAGTGCCGGAGCAAAAGTGATGAAGACGTTTGCTTTTGAATTAAACGAAAAAGAAATCAGAGAGATTGAGCAAATAGCACCAGATATTATTCTATTTACGGGTGGAATTGATGGGGGAAATCAAACGGTGGTATTAAGTAACACCAGACGATTATGCACCATCAAGCATCGCTGCCCGATTATTTATGCAGGCAATAAAACAATTGCTGATGAAGTATCATTTCAATTAGAGTCAGGTCAATGGGAAGTGTATGTTGTTGACAATGTCATGCCAACAATCAACCAATTAAACATTGATGATGCACGTAGTTGCATTCGAGATGTGTTTTTAAAACATATTGTCGTTGCAAAAGGGTTAACGCAAGTACAAAAAACGATTGATAATATTCTAATGCCAACACCATCAGCTGTGTTAACCGCAGCAGAGTTATTATCCAAAGGTGTAATTGGCAACAAAGGTATTGGTGAGTTGATGATTGTGGACGTTGGTGGAGCAACTACGGATGTGCACAGTGTGGCTGATGGCAAACCAAAACAAAGCAATGTGATTATTAAAGGATTGATGGAACCATTTGTCAAACGAACTGTTGAAGGAGATCTTGGAGCACGCTATAGTTTACCAGCTTTGGTTGAAGGTGTTGGTATTGAATCCGTGGCCTCAGTTATTGGGACGTCTATTGAGACAGTGCAACACATGATTCATGATTTAGCCAAGCATCCAGAGACATTTATGGAAGAACCAGGGCTTTTACGTACGTTGGATGATGTTGCTGCAGAGATTGCTGTCAAAGAAAGCGTGACACGACATGCGGGTTATTTAGAGATTCACTACACACCATTTGGGACTGTGTATGAGCAGATTGGAAAAGATTTAACGCTAGTCCATCATATTATTGGAACTGGAGGACCTTTAATTCATCACCATAATGTAAAATCTGCACTCAAAGCATCCCAACATGACAATCGTAATCCGATGAGTTTAAAACCAACCAGCTCAAGATTTTATTTGGACAAAAATTACATCATCGCTGCTATGGGATTACTATCAATAGAATATCCTACACAAGCTATTGAATTATTAAAAGAAAACTTATTTGAGGTATAATTGTGGACGTTCAAAATAAAAAATGGTCTATGTCACATTTTGAAAAGATTAGAGAAGACGTGCTACGTCAATGGAAAACAGGACAAGCAGTTGATTTTAATCAAGGTGTTATGTTTCATCAACAGCTTAGCAAAGAGCAGAATTTTGCTTATGTGCTAAAGCAAGCCAAACAACAACAACGTGTTCTTATTCAACCACGCTGTGGGGTTGCCCTTGTAGATAAACACATTGAGTTAATCCAATATCTAAGAAAAAACGGTAAAGCGGATTGCTTATCAGCAACCATTGATAGCTACACACGTCATAATCGTTATGAAGAAGCAGAGCTAGGTATTAGCGAAAGTGTATCTCAAGATCGATCGTTATTGAATGGGTTTCCAGCTGTTAATCATGGTGTTGATGCATGCCGTCAAGTGGTGTCATCGATTGATGCACCCATTCAAGTACGTCATGGTACACCCGATGCACGATTACTAGCAGAAATTACGTTGGCTGGTGGCTTCACTTCGTATGAAGGTGGTGGGATATCATATAATATTCCCTACTCAAAGAATCATTCTTTAGCACAAACCATATATGATTGGCAATATTGTGACCGTTTGGTGGGACTTTATCAAGAACATGGTGTTACCATCAATCGTGAACCGTTTGGTCCTTTAACAGGGACGCTAGTACCTCCAAGTATTTCTCACTGTGTGGCGATTGTTGAAAGTTTATTGGCAGCAGAACAAGGGGTAAAAAATATAACCGTAGGTTATGGACAATGTGGTCATTTAATACAAGATGTTGCTGCAATTAGAACACTTGAGAAACTCACCAACAAATACTTAAATGATTATGGTTATCATGATGTGCTTGTGACCACTGTTTTTCATCAATGGATGGGTGGATTTCCACAAGACCAAGCACAAGCTTATGGTGTCATTAGTTGGGGTGCAGCAACAGCAGCACTTGCTGGTGCGACCAAGGTTATTGTGAAATCACCACATGAAGCATTAGGGATTCCAACCCCTGAAGCAAATGCCAAAGGATTAAGAACGTCTAAGCAAGTTGTGGATATGCTAGCTGATCAAAAAATGATTGAGACAACTGAACTTCAGCGAGAAATGGTCATTATTGAAAAAGAAGTAAAAGCGATTATGGATGGTATGTTTGCTTTAGGTGATCAAGACATTGCTCAAGGTATCATTAGAGGATTTGAAGCAGGTATTATTGACGTACCTTTTGCTCCAAGTCGATTCAATAAAGGGTTGGTATTACCTGCACGTGATCATCAAGGGGCTATTCGCTTTTTAGAAGTTGCCAATTTGCCATTTGATGATGACATTAAAGCATTTCATCACCAACAACTAGCAATTAGAGCACAACACGAACACAGACCCGTTGATTTTCAAATGGTCATTGATGATATCTACGCAGTAGGAAAAGGACAAATGATAGGTCGGAAAGAAGGATTTACACGATGAGAATTGTTGACGTAGTCTGTTCTGCAGGAAAAACAGGATTCTTTTTTGATGATCAACGAGCCATAAAAAAGCATGCGATTGCAGATGGTGCGATGTATGAAGGGGAACCAATAACCGAAGGTTTTATTAAGGTAAGACAAGCAGGAGAATCAATCTCAGTGATGTTAATCTTAGAGGATGGACAAATTGCTGTTGGTGATTGTGTTGCTGTTCAATATTCTGGATGTGGTGGACGCGATCCGTTATTTGTTGCACAACAATACATTGAGGTCATCAATCGTCATATCGCCCCAGTTCTAAAGGGAAAATCACTGGATGCTTTTAAACCACTTGCATTATTAATAGATAACATGATAAATCCAGACACGAAACGATTGTTTCATACAGCAATCCGATATGGTGTAACACAAGCGATTCTTGATGCGGTAGCAAAATCAAGACACGCCATTATGGCTGATGTGATTGCGGATGAATACCAGACTCAAGTTTCAGATGATCCTATTTCGATATTTATGCAATCGGGGGATGATCGATTCATCAATGTAGATAAAATGATTATCAAACAAGCAGATGTTTTGCCCCACGGATTAATTAATCATGTACCAACAAAGCTAGGGTATGAGGGTGAAATTCTTTTAGGTTATATCGAATGGTTACGTAATCGAATACTTACCAAACGCATCTCACCTACTTATCATCCGATTATTCATCTTGATGTATATGGTACACTTGGTATTATTTTTGATTGTGATTTAGATAAAATCGTTCATTATTTAAAGCAAGCAGAAGAAGTGGCGTATCCTTTTTTACTTCGTATTGAAGGGCCGGTTGATGTCGAAAATAAAGAAGAGCAAATCAAAATACTCTCAAACTTAACAAGAATGATTGATGATGCCAAAGTTAATGTGCAAATTGTCGCGGATGAGTGGTGCAACACATTGGATGATATCAAGGATTTTGTAGATGCCAAAGCAGGTCATATGGTTCAAATAAAAACACCTGATTTAGGTGGCATCAATAATACAATTGACGCTATCTTATATTGTCAACAGCATGATGTATTGGCTTATCAAGGTGGTTCATGCAATGAATCTGATCGCAGTGCTCAAATCAGTGTGCATGTCGCCATGGCGACTCATCCTGCACAATTACTAGCAAAACCGGGTATGGGTGTTGATGAAGGATTTATGATTGTCACAAATGAAATGTCAAGAATTCGTGCATTGCACCAGTATTATAAGCGCTGACAATGTTGAATTGTTGTTATTTTGGTAACTGTAGTGTTAAAATATAGATAAAGTTACCAAATGAGGCAATCATTATGGATAAAAAACCATATAAGCATAAAATAGAACGATTAAAGAAACGATTAATTGGTGGACCTCGATACGAAGCGTTGCGTTTTGTTAGTATATACGTTTTAATCGGTGTTCTTTGGATTGTATGGTCAGATAAACTACTTGAAGCATTGATTGATGATTTTGCATTGTATGCCAATATTCAAATCATCAAAGGTTGGTTTTACGTGCTTGTTTCTGGGGGTTTATTTTATTTTATTCTTAAATCTAGAATACAATTGTTACGTGAATTATCAAATGAAGTGGTGCA
>CAYGIY010000006.1:0-23480 GCA_964350055.1 uncultured Erysipelothrix sp. | reverse complement strand
CCATAATGCCATATAATATGAAATTATGATGAGTGTGATATCAATTATAAATAACAACCAAGACCTTATGTATCGCTTCATTTGTTTCCCCCCACGGTACTACAGACAATTATACCCCTAAAAGGTTGAATTGACAATTTAATCCAAAGAAAAATCTTGTTACCTTCATTTGTTTTGCAACAAGATTCTCATGTTTGTTCATTTTTGTCAGTTTTTTTATACAGGATGTGTAATATCCTTCTCTTGATCTTCATTTTATAGTATTGAAATGTATTAAATAAGTTGTGTTTCTTTTCATTGAGAATCAAATCAAACTCTCCAATGTGCTCAACAAACCTTGGGTTAAAGCTGCTTTTAAACTGATACAAGCCATAATAGAAGTCACTTGGATCAGTTACACCAGAAAAACCAACAAAATCATAGTGTTTGACACCACCTGCTTGAAAATCTTTGATTGTTTCAATATGTAAATGATCAGTGCCATTATATTTAGCAAATTCAGGGTTTTTATACGAATACAAATCCCATGACCAATCACCCACCACCACAAACAGTCCAATGGCCAAAACTATCTCACTCCCATGAGTTGCTTGAATCTTAAGGAGTTCTTCTTTTTGTCTAACCTTAGCATCATACGCTTCTTTATCATTGCGGTATTTGCTTGAGTTGAGTTCTTGATCGATAATCAAAATGTTATCGGTGACATTCATGATTGTCTTTTTAAGTTTGGTATGTTCACCATAAATCTGCATCAACTGTTTAAAGTAAGCTTCTGATTTTGGGTAGAATCCTTCTTTTTTGGTCAGTTCTTTCTCAAGTGATGCTAAAATATGACAGTCTTCACTTGTGGTTTGATATGTTTTAATACCCATGCGTTGTTGCCGTTTGTAGAAGCTTTTTTTGCTTTTTGCAAATCCTTTATAGAGGCTATCAAATGGTTGATCTAAATCTAACACCAAGGTGAATCGATTATTCCATGATCCATCATAAGCATAGCCATAGCCTTTGTGTTTAAACCCTTTTGTTTTTAGTAGTTCACTTACCCATTCATTTAAAAAGCCATCATTTAACGGTTTTCCTTGTAAGTCACGATGAATGCGGATGACATTAGGGTCAAGTTTTAAGAAGATTAGTTTTTTCACTTGAGCAAAGTGTACTAGGGCATCTAAACATCGTTCTAGTTGTTCTTTTTGGTTATAATCTAGACAAAGTCCCATTGGGATATAACCATAAGTGCCGATTAGTGGATAAGATTTAAACATGATCATCGCTGTGGCGATGATCTGTTGATCTTGATAAAAACCAAGGTATTGGATGGTGGCTTTTTGTGAGAACGCTAAAAAATCACCATACATAGATGTTTTTTGATAATGCTTATTTGGGTGTTCTTTAACAAAGTGATCCAACACCGATTGATCTATGGTTTTAATGATCATTTATAGACTTGCTCGTTTCTTTTTTAGCATGATTTTCTTTACAAATGGCCAAATGGTTGTCATTAGAAAATACACAAGCCGTTTTGAAACATAATCAAACTCACCAATATACTCAATGACTGTTGGATTATAACCTGATTTATACATGGTTAATCCATCATCTAATGTTCCAGGGACACCACCAAAATTAATGACTTCATATCCTTGTTTAAAACCCCAATCAATGGTGTATTTACGAAGTAAAAATGGTGATTTGAATGTCTTGTATCGATCATCAAACCCACTATAAAGAATATCGAGTGTTTTACCAACGCCAATCGAAAACATACAACCAATATCTACGTGTCCACCATAGATTGCTCTAAGTTTTGTTAGTAGTTGTATCTCATTTACGGCAGCTGTGATTTGTTGTTTGATTTGTTTTAGTTTCTTACTGCTTGGATCTAAGCTTTTTGCTTTTTTTTCTAATGCTTCAAGTTTAATTTTTTCTTTGTCAATGGTGTACTTTAAATCAACTTTGGCAATCAATATGAGTGAATCATCGGGGAATTCTTGCTTCATTCTCATAAAATAATCTTTATTTCTAAGTCCTATTCCTTTTCTTGTTTCTGTCATCTTCATGATCGCGGCAAATCGATCAAATTCATCTTTTGAAATTTTCTCAATTTGCACATTATAGTTAAGTGCACTTTGAATGCTCTTTTTGGTGTCTTTTCTTAAATTCTCAAACCAATCACTACTATAATGTAATTTCATGACAAATCGTGCTTGTGCATAATCGTAAAGTCCTAAACCAAACCCATTATGTTTAAAACCCAAACTGTTTAAGT
The DNA here is from genome assembly GCA_964350055.1 of uncultured Erysipelothrix sp. Taxonomy (GTDB): domain Bacteria; phylum Bacillota_I; class Bacilli_A; order Erysipelotrichales; family Erysipelotrichaceae; genus UBA6182. The sequence goes on along the minus strand of CAYGIY010000006.1, from coordinate 21,214 downwards.
ATGAAATGATGGGATGTTTCTTATTTAAGTACGGTGTAAACTCATGATGATTTGCTTGATTGATTACAATTTCAGGATCGATTCTAATAAAGACAATGCGTTGATGTTTAATGTACTGAGTAAGGTGTTTAAAAAACTCTTTTGAGATGTCATAATCTGCATAATCCAGTATCGGACCTTTTGTGATATACATGACCTTAAATCCTAATGGTAACTTTTTTATATAGCACTGAGCACTTGCGACTAAAGTATCCTCTTGATAAAGTCCAACGTATTGCTTATCCCATTCTTGCTTAACTTGTCCCCAACTGGAAAGCTGTGAAAGATTTGCTAAAAGATGATCTTGAACAAATTGATCATGGATGGCAGGATTCAGTTTTGGCTCAAAACGAAACGTCATATATTGTCTCCTAATAATGAGAACTGATGAGCAATAATACCAGCGGTAATCGCGACATTTAGTGATTCAATGTTTGCGATTGGAATGGTTAATTGATGATCACATAGTGTAAGAACTTCAGGGTGAATGCCTTGTCCTTCATTACCTAAAACAAAAGCCATATTGGGTGAAACAGGACAATCCTTCATGGTTTGTTGGTTTACACTTAAGCCTACACTTACAACACCTTGTCTACTTAAGGTTAACAAACATGCTTGTATGTCAACAACTTGAATGGGCAATTGAAAGATAGCACCCTGAGTGGCACGTACGACTTTATCATTGGTAAAATCAACACTATGCTTAGAAACATAAATGCCATCAAAATCAAAAGCCAACGCACTACGAATAATGGTACCTAAATTACCAGGATCTTGAATATCATCACACACAAACACACGTCGATGGTTTTTAATGGGAAGATTGGGTATCTTGCATAATCCAATCATGCTAACACTTGATTGTACTTGCGCAATCTTTTTTAAGATCGCTTCTGGTGAAACATAGATAGTCCCTAAAAAATCAATGGTTGTTCCTTCTTTAACCCACACGGCTTCACAATAACCATACTTAATGGCTTCTAATACAAGGTGGTCATTTTCAACCAAAAACACATGATCACGATCACGGTTTTTCTTAAGATGGTAGGATGTCCAAAGCTTTACTGTTGGGTTATTTAAAGAAGTAATTTCGTTCATTTTCATTTTCCTATTAACACTACCCTATTGTAGCATTTTATCCTCTTTTTTCAAATCAACACCTTCTTTATTCTTTTCATTGGTCATGGTGTTTGATATGATAAAACAAAGCATAGGAGCACACACATGAAAAATAAACGCATTGGGATTCTCGGTGGCATGGGTTCACTTGCAACAGCACACTATTTTTTAGAGTTAACCAAACAAACAAAAGCCAGTGATGACCAACACTATCATCGTGTTATCATTGATAGTCATGCTCAAATACCCGATCGAACTGATTACATTCTTTTTAATGGTGAAGATCCTTTACCCTACTTAAAGGAAAGTGTGACCTTGCTTAATCAAGCCAATATCACCCATGGCTTTATGCCATGCTTTACAGCTCATTACTTTATTGAAGAACTCTCAAACCTAGCTAATTTTGAGTTTGTTTCTGTATTTGATGTGCTTCGTGATATGTTAAAAAAGAACACTTATATTAAAACCATAGGTATCATCGCAACCACAGCCACCAAAGAGGTTGGTATATTTGAGAAGTATTGCCATGATGTATCCATTGTGTACCCTAATAAAATTCAACAAACTGCCATCATGAAAGCCATTTATGATGATGATATTGGAATTAAAAGCAATCAATTCACTAATGAAACATATCAATTAATCAATGATGTTTCAATTCAACTCCTTGATCAAGATGTTGACATCTTGATAGCAGGTTGTACTGAAATTGGTGTGGTGATAAAACATCTTGATCATCAAGACAAATGGCTTGATCCTATGATGCTCGTGATTGAAAAACTTGTATGATAAAAGGGTTCTTTTACGAACCCTTTTGTTATTTTCGATTAGATCATCATGATCCTATTGAATCTTTGTTTTCTTTTCTCTACTAAAGAATACAAGTGCTAAACCAAGTAACATGAGCCAACCACCAGCATGACTATTATCGGATGCATCAGGAATTCGAAGATCAACACCATAAGCCAAAGCATAGGTTGAAAACTTATCTGTTACAAATGTAATCTCAAATGTCTCTTCATCATAATCAAACATCAATGACACCACAACACCATCATGAACTCGTAATAATTCAAAGTCTACTTCACGAAGTGCTTCTGGTAAGATAAAGGAAATCGTAATTGGTTCAAGTGAACTTGTAAGTTTGGTTTCAACTTGCCCAACAACCTTAAAGAGTGAGATATCAAGATAGAAGTAATTCCGTTGATCTCCTTCAATGTTTGCATTTGCATACGCTTCAATGAGTGCTTGATCACCTTCATCAACATCTTCAAGTTCCAACACTTCAACAACAAGTTTTACCGAAACGTCTTCATTGAGTTCTGCTTTTGTAAAGACCACAGCTTTATTTAGATTTGTTGCGACAACACCTAATTCTGTCTTATCATCAACAAGCTCATCAACAAACTCAAATGGTTCTTTTACTGTGATGACACATTGTGCCATAAAGCCACCATCTTCAGTGGTCACCCGAATACTGGTTGTACCTGCTTGTAGTGGTGTTACTTCACCATCAACAACCGTGGCAATCACAGGATTAGAAGATGTCCATGTTACAGCCGGATTGCTTGCATCTGCTGGTCTAATTGTTGGTGTTAATGTAATTGAATCGCCACCAACCATAAGTGCCATCTCTGGACATGTTAGGTCAACACCGGTAACTGCAATCGTTGGCACTGAACGTAACAGTGTCATCATGGCCCAAGATGTGTAATAAATGCGATAAGTTTCTGATGTACTATTTGGATAACCACCGCTTTGCCAGTAACCATCAGGATGTTGATTATCAACAATAACTTCTTCAAATACATGTTGCCAATCTGTTTCTACTTCATCAACAAAAATGGTGTCTATACCATATGCCAATAACCCTTTCATAATGGTTAATGCCCCATTATACGAAGGATTGGTCACACCATCTTTACCACGCCAACCAACATCAATGTAATCATTGACATATCGTGGTGACTCAAAACTTGTACCACCTGCACCACTATTTGGTGCATTAAAATGGCGTTCAATAAATCCAAGCGCTGCTTGAACTCGCCATGAGTCAATCGGATCGCCAACCAGTTCTAACATCGACAATAAATGGCCAACTTTATGGATATTAATCCAACCTCGATATGAGTTTGCAATGGTTGAACTGGATGTATACCCTGCACCACCATAAAGTTCATGATCAGGATTATCATCCCATATCACAATATCAATGCCTTCATCCAAATAATCAAGCATGGTTTGTGGCATAATCACGCCAAATTTTTCTTTTGCATAACTTAAACCCAACGTAATCCAGCCCGCAATTGACATATCGCCTGTTGTTGTTGGGTGACCATAATACCATAACCCGACACCAGAATCTGATTTAACTTGTGCTAACGCTATAAAATTAACAACTTCTTCTACAACTTCTAAATGAGTCATACCATCCACTGCACTACCATCCAAATCAATCACTTCATCTGGAGTCTCAACTGATGTGATCGCCATCAGTGCAGGTCCTAACATATAAATCTGGCTAGTCCCCCAATGCACATACTTGTTATCGACATCACGAATCGTCTGAGCAAAAATAAAATTGAGCGCTGCAATCACTTCTTCACTATACTCGTATTCCTCATCCAATGGGTTGATGCCAAGATGCTTTGCATGGGCGGTTAATGCACTCAGCGCTAATGCTGTGGTCCCTGCAGGGTAACTCCCAGAAAAACCACCACCTGGTTGTTGTCTTGCAACAATCCAAGCAGCCCCTTTATCTAAGGCTTCATCTTTTGGATCAATGGCAGTCGCGCGAGTCATGAGTGGACTTGCCACATTTAATCCTATTAATCCCAACACTAAAACAAACACAGCTAAACCTTTAAACAAGCTTAATCTCTTAAAAGTCATTCGACTTTCCCCCTTTCACGAGAGTGTTTAAAACACTAAAAAACCCTGATACTCATCGATTTAGTTGACGTCATTTTTGGAGCATAATCACCCCCCCGTATTGTCATGTTGTAAAAACTACTTCTTGACTTTATTATATCGCTTAAAAATCTCAAATCAAGGTGATATTGTGAATTATCGAGCAAAACATTAAAAAAATTCTACTAGTGAGAAATATCTAAGCCAATATAATATTGATGGTGAACGTTCTTGCTTTTGTTGTTTTTTATTATCAGTGATGATCATATCCAGGACATCAATCCTTTCAGTATAAACATAGTATTCTATTTTAATTTGAGACAAATTGTTTGACATTCTTTCACTAAAATAATCACATGGTATTGCTAAAGATTGCACCACATACCCTTTCATCTTATAATATGTGTAGACATCGATTTTTTTGATGTTCAAAAAAGGAAACAGTAAACGATGATGAAACAGTGGATTAAGCACGTCAGTCTTTATGTTTCGCTATTGATGCTTGTGGTTACCCTCTTTAGCAGTGTCGTTTTGGCAAATGAGCCAAGCGAATACTTTGATGGCCGTGGTACCCAAGAAGATCCTTTTATTTTGTCTTCAAGTGAAGACTTAGTCAATTTAGCGTCACTTGTCAATGATGCGATTGCTGTTGATGAAACATTTTATTATTATCAAGCAACCTATCAACTCAATAGTTCCATTGATCTAAACACTATAGACTGGGTATCCATCGGTACTGAGACCACACCATTTACCGGTACTTTTAATGGCAATGGCTATATCATATACAATCTTGTTGGATCTACTGGTCTATTTAACATACTCAATAATGCCACAATCAATCGCTTAACCTTAGATGAAATCACAATTACCTCAGCAATTAATGAAAATACAAGTCAAAGTATTGGTGCCCTTTTTAGTAGTGGCAGTAATCTTAATCTAAATCAAATCACCATACGTAACACACGACTCATAATTGAATTAACAAATGATAATCAAAACTATCGTATTGGTGGTATTGGTGGTAATATCCAAACAAGTACCACAAATAGTCTGTCTTTTTTAGGAAACATTCAAATTAGTTCTTTAGCAAATAGTTTAAGTGACAGTACATTAGCCTCTGGTTTATTATTTGGTCAAGCAAGCAACACAAGGATTAATAACAGTTCAACTTCCAACAGCATTCTAGAACTTAGCGCTACCCTAAATACAAGTCGTTTGGGTGGTTTTGTTGGTTTATCTTCAAATATCACCATTAATACTAGTCAAAGCCGTGGAATCATCAATGCTGATAATCAAAATCAAATATTGATTGGTGGCTTTGTTGGTGATGCGCAACAAGCGATTACGATTAATCAATCGATCTCAACTGGCAGTATTAATGCATCCAGTGCTGTTGGTTATATTGGAGGCTTTATTGGTCGCTTGAGTGATAATTCCCCCTCCACAAGCATTCAAGATAGCTATTCACGGGTACAGTTAACGGTATCATTAGTTGAAGATGGCTTTGTAGGAGGTTTAATTGGTAAGCTAAATGGACTACCATTTATCTTAGAACATGTGTATTTTGCTGGCTTGATTATGACATCTAGTAATAGGGGCCAAGTGGATGCGATTGCTGTGCTTGATGACTTACAACTTGAAGAAAACACATGGTCTATCTATTATGATCAAACACGTCTTAATGGCATTACCTCAAGCTTTGCTCATAGCAAAACTACAGAGCAATTAAAACAACAATCAACATTTGATTTATTTGACTTTGATCAAGTATGGGTTATCTCTAATAGCAACAACGATGGTTACCCCACACTACGATATGGTCGTTACTTGGTTCAGTTTAATCCAGATAATAACACCACCCGTGCAGATCAGCTGCTCAAAATAGCAACTGCACCTTCCAATCCAAATAAATCAGGGTATCAATTTCTCTATTGGTCCAACAACAATGGTGATAGTGCCTTTGATTTCAATCAAAACTTAAGTGAAGATGTACTTTTAAAAGCTTACTATATTTCTGATATTACAGTGGTTATCAATGATAGCACACCCCTACAATTAACAGTCGAAAACTTAGAAAACGCCATTGAGTTTTCAACAATCGAACGCCAGCAACCCGTTGGTATCCAGTTGGAGTTTAAAATTGCTTCCATCACCTCCCTCACCCAAGATGCACGTAATACAATCAATGATTACATGTTTGATACTTATGATGAAACTGTCAGTAGCATGATGTTTTTTGAAGTAACACTATTAAAGATTGTTGGTAATAATCAAACCATCATAAGTGATACTGTATCGGAAGTTACATTATCCTTTATTGTCCCTGCACGCTATCGTAACACCACCTTTAGTTTGATTCACTTTCATGATAATCAACTAAACGAACTAAACTATGATTATGATGCAAACACACAAATCATCACCTTTGTTACCGACCAGTTTTCTACCTTTAGCTTTGTCACAACCACACCAATTGTTATTATTAACCAGCCATCACCCACACCCAACACCCAACGTGATTATAATTGGCTCTATGGGTGGATATTATTGGTTTTAGGATTTCTAATAATCTTAGGTAGTTCAATACGCACCATTGATGAATAGAACATGGTTCATGATATAATATAAACAGAATCAAAGAGGTAACTTATGAGCCTACTTAAAGACTTTTCAAGTGACCAATCCAAAGAGATAGCGCGCATTGTATTTAATGAGCATTTTAAGTATGACAACAAACTAAATCAAGAACTCGATCAACAGCGTCAAATCGCCATGTATCAAGACATCTTGTATAATTTATCATACTTAGAAATCGCAATTAAATTTGACGATGAGTTAATCTTTGAAGATTACGCTTTATGGATTTATGAATTGCTTTGCAATTTAATGAAAGACTTATCGCGCACACGAATCGCTCAACAAATGATTGATCACTATCGCATTTTAGCTGAAGTGATTGAACGCTTTATCGATCAAAAGCAAGCAACGCGCATGGTTGATTTGCTAAAACTAGCAACACAAACAACAAAAAATGCCATAGATACGCCGCAAGTGACGACTGTATTTGCTAAGGGTGAGTATCATGATCTTCAACAACAATACCTCGATCGATTACTTGATAATGACACACGTGGCGCCATTCGCGTGATTTTAGATGCAGTTCGATCAGGAATGAGCATTCAAGATATCTACTTACATGTGCTTAAAGAAGTGATGTATCAAGTGGGACACTTGTGGCATCAAAATCAAATAACCGTGGATTAAAGAACATTACTGCACATCAGTAACCCAACTGGCGATTGCGCAGTTTTATACTGATGTCTTTAGCCAACCACGCATCAATCGCAATGTACTGACCGCCAGTGTTGGCAGTGAGCTCCATGAAATGGGAATACGGATGATTTCCGATCTATTTGAGTATCATGGTTGGGACAGCATTTATCTTGGAGCATCCATGCCAATCAAAGGTATGCTATTGGCCATTGAAGAACATCAACCAGAACTCATTTGTTTATCCGTTACAATGCCCCATCATTTAGATGAATGTCGAAATTTGATTAGCCATATTAGAGCAAAATTTCCTCACATAAAACTTGCGGTTGGTGGTCAAGCTTTCACACGAATTAAAGACTTATGGAAAAAAATGGATGTTGATTTTTCTAGTGATGATGCTTCAGCTTTAATACAATGGGCACAAACAACATGAGGTTATCATGATAAACTTTCTTATAAAAATCAAACATGATGGTGAGATTATTGATATCGTTTGGATTGATCCAGCCTATCTATTTTTATCATCTGCTGATAATTTGTTTCAACAACTCGAGTTTACCCAATGGGCTCAATTAGAAAAAGACATTGATGATGCTGCAGCAAGCAATCAAGTGTTTTTTTCAAATGTACAATACAAACTAAAAATATCGCAAGTAGAAGTCTATTTATTTTTAATTCAACTAGAAAGCTATGTTTTAATACTTGGCACAGAAGTACAAGAACCACCTTGTCATAGTCTCGATTTTTATCGTGAAATCGCCTTTCGTTTTTTAAAGATTATGGAAAAACTAGATGATCAAAAAACCATCTATAGTGATGCAAGTAGAATCAATTATTATGAGAAGATTCAAGCATTAAATAATGATTTAATCAACATGCAACGTCAACTTCATAAAGCCAACGCAAAGCTAAATCAAGTTAATCAAACCTTAAACAATCGTTTGGTCAAGGATGCCCTTACAGGACTGATCAGTCGCTATCAATTTGAAGATGAAATCAAACAAGCCATCAATCAAGCGCCTGATGCTCATGGTGTGTTTGCATTTATTGATTTGGATAGCTTTAAAAAGATCAATGACACCTACGGTCATCGAGCAGGTGATGAATACTTAATAACAGTTGCAAACAAACTATCACTTATCAACATACCTAACCTATTAAAAATTCGTATTGCTGGCGATGAGTTTGGACTATACACACATGGTTACACCCTTGATCAAGCCTATCAAATCATTGATCAAATCAAATCAGACATGCAAGACTATGTCATGGTAGAACCAGCACAAGTGGGTACTTACACCATTCCAATCAGATTAAGCATTGGTTTTGCTATTTTCAATCACCATAGTGATAATATCTATCAACTCATTGAGTACGCTGATTTTGCAATGTATCAAGCAAAAAAACAACCCAAAGACTTTAGCAATATATTTGATTTAGAACAATTCAATAAAATCAAACAACACCATCAAGATGACTAGAACACGTCACATCACCATCAGTGCCATGACAATTGGCTTGGTACTTGTTAGTTTTACTGTTTTTAGACATACCACTAATCTCATCAATGCCATCATCGTGCCACTGACATTGGCAGTTTTACTATTTCACATACCAATCAAACAAAAAGTAATCATCTATGTGATTACCTATATGCTTGTCGTGTTGTTTTTTCCAACACAACTTGTATTTATGTTGTTGTATGTTATTGTCGCCTCACGATTAAAGTACATCATGATCAATCAATCGGTTTTAATATGGCTAGGCCATGTGTTGGTATTTGCATTGATGCTAATGATCGCAACCTATCTCACAGACTTTATTTTTATGCTCAAAATCAATCACTTTATATTTTTAATGCTCGGACAACGTGTGTTATTCTTTATTGGCTTCTATCTCATTGAAAGTGTGGGTATTCTTTTAGTTCACACCTTGATGATGAAACAAATCAACAAACGCATGAGACTAAAAAATGGATGAATCATCATCCATTTTTCTATTGATTAAGTACCCCATGACAGCGATCACATAAATGATCTTCACGTGTGGATGGTGTGATATTCCAACATCTTGGACAACTATGTCCTGAAGCGGCTTCAATTTTCACTTGACACACATCAAATGCTTCGAGCTTCTCATCAGTAAATTCAAAGTCAGAAACAATAAACCATTGCGCTAAGTTTGCACTGCCGATGTAATCATCAAGCAATTGTTGTTGCTGCTGATTTACATTGACAATAACCTTCGCCTCTAATGATTTACCAATCACTTTTAATGCCCGTGCATTTTCTAAGGCTTTAAACACATCTTCTCTAAAGTCAAATATCCAATCCCACGCTTGTTTATCATCTTCAGTATATAAAACATCCAATCCATCCACAAACCTCTGTAAATGCACAGAGTCACTTGTTGGGCTAAAGAAGTCCCATAACTCTTCTGCTGTATGCACCAAGATTGGCGCAAATGCTTTAATTAAACCATCTAAGGAAGTATAAAGCACGGTCTGAACTTGTCTACGACGTAAGCTATCTTTCTTTTCAATGTATAGAATATCTTTGGCAAAGTCTAAGTAATAAGCACTTAGAGTATTACTCAACAGACTAGTTGCTTTGGATAAAAACAAGTTATAGTCATACTCCATATACGCTTTTTTCGATAAGATAAGAATATCACTCACTTGTCTTAAGAGGTATTGATCAACTTTCGGTAGTTGATCAATTGCGACTAAATGCGCTGATGTAAACTCCCCTTGATCAAGATTACCTAAGATAAAACGGAATGTGTTACGAATCTTGCGGTAGTTTTCAACAACTTGTTTTAGAATATCATCACTAATACGAACATCTGAAGTATAGTCAACTGTGGCAACCCATAAACGCAAGATATCAGCACCAAGGGTTGTTGTGACTTTATTTGGATCCACCACATTACCCAATGACTTACTCATTTTTTCACCTTTGCCATCTAAGACAAAACCATGAGATAACACCGATTTATAAGGTGCTTGTCCTGTGGTTGCGGTTGAAACAATCAAACTACTATTAAACCAGCCACGGTATTGATCAGATCCCTCTAAATACAAATCAACAGGGAAATGATGATGACTATCCAATAAACCACCAGAAAATGATGATCCCGAATCAAACCAGACATCCATGATGTCGGTTTCTTTTTTAAATTCACCATTTGGTGAACTACGATGTGTATACCCCTTAGGTAATAAATCTTTTGCTTCTTTTTCAAACCAAATGTTTGAACCATGTTGTTCAAACAAATTGGCTATATGATCAAATACAACAACATCCAATATCGGTTGATTATCTTCACCATAGAAAATTGGAATCGGAACACCCCAGGCACGTTGCCGTGAAATACACCAATCGCCACGATCTTTGATCATGTTGTGCATGCGTAAACGCCCCCATGTTGGTAGCCAATTGACTTGATTGATTTGCTCAAGCAATAAATCACGAATCTTCTCAATTGAGGCAAACCATTGTGTGGTTGCTCTAAAGATCACTGGTTTTTTAGTGCGCCAATCATGTGGGTATGAGTGGGTAATCCAATGATTTTTAAGTAGTGCACTTGATTCATTTAAGGTCATGGTGATCACTTTGTTTGCTTCATCTACGTGGAGTCCCGCTAATAATTCACCTGCTTCTTCAGTCATTTTGCCTTGTTCATCCACAGGACAATAAGCCGGTAGATTATACTGCTGACCAATGATAAAGTCATCGACCCCATGACCTGGAGCGGTATGGACACATCCAGTACCAGCATCATTGGATACGTGTTCTCCACAAATAATCAGTGATGTTTTATCTTGATAGAGTGGATGACGAGTTAAGACATACTCCAACTCTTTTCCTTTGTAGGTATTGATTATCTCTGTATTTTCAAGTTCAAAAAGTGTCATCAAATCATCAACAAACTCTTTTAAAACAATTAAGTTGCCCTTTTCTGTTTTCACTTTGGCATAGTCAAAATCAGGGTTTAGTGAAATGGCTAAGTTTGCTGGAATCGTCCATGGTGTTGTGGTCCAGATGACAAACCGATCGCCATTTTCCACCACGCCTTTTCCATCAATGACATCAAATGCAACATAAATTGCCATGTCTTTTTTATCATGGTATTCAATTTCAGCTTCAGCCAAAGCAGATTCAGAAGAATAAGACCAATACACGGGTTTTAACCCTTTATAGATCATCCCCTGGGTTGCCATTTTAGCAAATAATCGAATTTGCTGTGCTTCATATTTTGGATTAAGTGTGATATAAGGACGATCATAATCGGCTACAGTTCCCAATTTTTTCATGTCGGCTTTTTGCATGTCGACTTGTTTTAAGGCATACGCTTCACACTGTTTTCTAAACTCTGCCACACTCATTAGTTTTCGTTTAACGCCTTGTTTGGTTAATGCTGTTTCAATCGGTAAACCATGTGTATCCCAACCCGGTGTAAATGGTGTTTGATAGCCTGCCATAAAGTGCGAACGTACCACCACATCTTTGAGTATCTTGTTTAATGCATGTCCAATGTGAATGTTGCCATTGGCATAAGGAGGACCATCATGCAACACAAAAAGTGGTTTGTCTGCATGCTTTTTTTGCATCAACTGATACAAATCTTGCTCTTGCCAACGCGCTTGAATGTTTGGTTCTTTTTTATTAAGATTCCCTCTCATTTCAAATTCTGTCTTTGGCATCAATAACGTGTCTTTATATTCCATCTTCTCTTGATCCTTTCCAATAAAAAACGTCCTCTAAGGACGTGTTACGCGGTACCACCTTAGTTCATGAAAAAATTCATGCACTCAAACCCGTTAACGCCGGCAACGTTGTTTACTACTATGATTCATAAACACGACTTACAAGGGATCAACAATAAGGTAATGGTTAACTCTCACCAACCGTTAACTCTCTAAACATCACGTGTTATTGTTGTTGTCTTGATCTTCGTCTTTGATCCACTGAAAGCTTTTGACTTGTGGAAATTCCAACTCATCAATGAGTTGTGAGATTTCTTGTAGTTTTGCTTTAAGTTCTGTTTTATTCTCTTTTGCTTCACCGGCAATTCGAACCAGTTCACTCAATAGACTTTTTGCAGTTGATAGTGCTTCTTTTAGAATTAAATCAGCATGATCACCTGCACGCTCTATCATAACATTTGCTTCACGCAATGCCAAGCGCGCAATATCATCCGCTGCATGTTCTTTTGCAATCAACTCATTCACCAAATTGGTGTATCGACGTTTCATCTCATTCATGTCAGAAGTTGATTGTTCAGCTTGTTTTTGATACACATCCAACTTGGTCGATAATTGTTCAACTTGTTGTTCTAACTGTGCAAGTGTTTGATCCACAGCAAAACGATCGTATCCCTTTTTTAAAATGCGAAATCGTGTTTGCTGCTCACTCATTATCTAATCCTCAAAATGGTCAAATTTAATCTCTCCTGCAACACCAATGCTTTTTGGTGTACACAAAATGACATTATGACCAACTTTTTGAATCGTACCATCCAAAGCAAAAATCACACCCGTTAAAAAATCAATGGAACGTTGTGAGAATTCCTTGGGTAACCGATGCAAGTTGACCACCGCTGCTCGACCACCTTTTAAATGTCTTGCCACTTCTTCGGCTTCGTCAAATGAACGTGGTTCAAACAACACCATTTTTGCATCTGCTGGTATCTTTGAAATGTTTTTGTTGTGTGGTTTTTCATATTCACTCAATGAATTTGCCTCCTCTTGGGATAGTTCTAGCATCTCTTCATCTTCAACAGGACTAATAAATTCTTTGATCTTTTGTTTAAAGGTCATGTTTGTACCTCCACATTGTCCTAATTATAGCATAATCAATACTTTTTGTAAGGCTTAAACCATTAAAACACACCTTGTTGTTTCATGGCTTTTGCCACTTTTAAATAACCGGTTAATTGAGCTCCTAAAATAAGATTTCGCGGTTGTTTTAATCGCTCACTTGTTTGCACAACACTTTCAAAAATATGTGTCATAATCTGCTGTAAATGTTGATCCACTTGGTCAGCATCCCACATTAATTTGGATGCATTTTGTGACATTTCCAGTGCTGAAACAGCCACTCCTCCTGCATTAGAAGCAATTCCAGGAGCTAAAAGCATGTCATGCTTTTTCGCAAATGCCATCGCCTCTGCTGTCAGTGGCATATTAGCTCCTTCACCAATAGCAAGTACATCATGATTGTATAATGCATTTATGGCTTCAAGTCCAACCTCATTTTGTGTAGCACAAGGTAGTGCGACATCACATTTAATATCCCAAATACAACCATCATCAACAAACTGAGCGTGCTCAACCTGCTCAACATAACGCTTGATGCGTTTACGATGGGTTTCTTTGATGTCTTTGATGATATCTAATTGAATGCCCTGTTCATCAAAAACATAGCCACCTGAATCACTCATGGCAATCACTTTGCCACCTAATTGGTTTACTTTTTCGGCTGCGTATATGGCAACATTGCCCGATCCTGAAATCACAACGCGCTTGTCTTTAAAACTTGTACCATGATAATGCTTTAATAGTGCTTCAACAAAGTAGCATAATCCATAGCCCGTTGCCTCTTTGCGTACAAGTGAACCACCATATCCAACGGGTTTACCCGTTAGTGTTCCATCAATACCTTGACGAAACTGCTTTAAGGCTCCTACCATGTAGCCTAGTTCACGATAACCAACCCCAATATCACCTGCTGGAACATCCCAATCAGGACCAATATACGGATGCAGTTGGCGGATAAACGCTTGTGTAAATCGCATGATTTCACCATCTGATTTTCCTTTAGGATCAAAATCAGAACCACCCTTTGCTCCACCTAGTAATAAATCAGTGAGTGCATTCTTTAAGGTTTGATCAAACCCTAAAAACTTAATGATGGATGGATTCACCGATGGATGAAACCGCAAACCACCTTTATATGGCCCAAGTGCATTATTAAACTGCACGCGATAGCCACGATTGACTTGTACTTGTTGTTGGTCATCCACCCATGTCACTTTAAACCCAATGATACGGTCTGGTTCTAAAAAGCGCTTGAGTGTTCCTTCATCAAATTCTTCAAAATCATCAATGTAAGGATCAATGGTCTCTAAAAAATGATGCACGGCTTGATGAAATTCACGTTGTAATTTGTTGCGTTGTTTAACGCCTTTAAATAATGATTTGGTTAATGGATGCTTTAATATCATATGATGGTCACCTCTAAATCTTGTGTACTTATTATATCATAGGACATCACAGCCGTTAATCAAAGTTAAAAAGCAGATCGACATAGGTTGGAATCGGATAATTTGATCGACTCATCAAAGCTTCACAGGCATCAGCATGATCTCGAATCACATCCAATTGCGGACGAATACGTTGTTGCATAAACAACCCCTTCTCTCGCATCGACTCAATGTGTTGACTTTCATCTAATAACTGCATGAGAATTTGACATCCTTGATAAGCAAAATCAAGCTGTGTTGTCAGTTGTGTTTTACTCGCTAATACATACGCACTCTCACTAACAACACCATCGTATTGCTGCAACTGTTGACTTGCTGCTGGCATTATTTGCTTGAGCATCATATCAAGTAATGTTTTGGCTTCAAATTGAATGGCTCTGACAAACTGTTCATGAAGGATTTCATTACGAGCAAGCAACTCACTTTCTAAAAAGACATCATGGCGTTCAAATAAAGCCACGGTTTTAGGATCAATTAAACTATCGATACTTTCAGTAAATGATGTGATATTCGGTAGTCCACGACGTGTGGCCTCTTTAATCCAATACGATGAATACCCATCACCACTAAAGAGAATACGTTTATGCAATCGATACGTTTCTTTAATAATTTCAAATGCTTTTGCTTCCACTTGTGATGGTTCTACTTGTTCTAATTGATCACAGACATCTTTTAGATTATCAGCAAGCAGTGTATTTAGTGCCGTATGGGCCATCGCTGCTGAACGTGATGAGCCTACCATGCGAAACTCAAATTTAGTGCCTGTAAAAGCAAATGGTGATGTCCTATTACGATCAGCAAATTCAGTTGGCATTTCATTGAGGTTTTTTAATGGACTATGGGTACGTGTGTTTTGCTTGTAGGTGACAGTCCCTGTTTCAATATCATTGAGTAAAAACTCCAACATATCCCCTAAATACACAGAAATAATAGCAGGTGGTGCTTCATTAGCGCCCAAACGATGATCATTGCCGGCAGATGAAGCTGCCATCCTTAGCAACACCGCATGTTGATCAATTCCTTTTAATAGTGCGATTACAAACAATAAAAAGCGAATGTTTTCTTTTGGTGAATCTTTTGGATCAAAACAGTTTAAACCGGTGTTGGTTAAAAGTGACCAGTTGTTGTGTTTGCCTGAACCATTGATTCCAGCAAATGGCTTTTCATGCAGCAAGCACTCCAGCCCATGTTTTTTTGCTGTTTTTTTAAGAATATCCATGATCAATTGGTTTTGATCAATGGCAATTTGTGTCGGTGCAAATATCGGTACAATTTCAAACTGATTAAAGGCAACTTCATTGTGTTCTACTTTGCTATAAATACCAAGTTTCCAACACGCTTGATTGACCTCTTGCATAAAAGCCATCACTTGATCGGGAATTGAACCAAAATAATGATCCTCTGAGTCTTGACCTTTAGGTGGTGCTTGCCCAAGTAGTGTACGGCCTGTCAGCTTCAAATCAAGGCGCTGTTGAAACAGTTTTTGATCAACAATAAAATACTCCTGCTCTTGTCCTAAGACCGGTGTGACACGCTTAACATCACGCTCACCAAGAATGTGCAACAAACGTGTTGCTTGAATGCTTAAAGCATTGATTGATTTTAATAGCGGTGCTTTTTCATCTAAAGATTCGCCATAAAAGGAAACAAAAACCGAAGGAATACATAAGACATGGTGTCGAATAAAGACGGGAGATGTAATATCCCAATACGTATAGCCCCGAGCTTCAAAGGTTGCTCGTAGACCACCACTTGGAAAACTTGATCCATCCGCCTCTCCTTTAATGAGCGCTTTGCCATTAAAGCGAGCCATGGGGTATCCTTCGGTACTAGGTTCTAAAAATGCGTCATGCTTTTGAGCGGTACTGCCTGTCATTGGTTGAAACCAATGCGCAAAATGAGTAGCGCCACGCTCAAGTGCCCACGTCTTCATCGCATGTGCGATGGCATCAGCTGTTTCGATGTCTAATGCTTGTTCTTGTTTTTGAGACACACGCCATTTTTGATAGATAGGAAAAGGTAACCGTTCCTTGAGTACTTTGTTGTCGCATAAATACATTTTAAAATCATCATATGGATGTGCTGTCATTGTCTTTCCCCTTTTTTTTAAATCACAAAACTATTTTAAACACCTGGATGTAAAATGTAAAGTGAAAATGTAACTATTTCATCTAATTATGAAAATCTTACACTGATGGCAAACACAAATGATACAACACGATATAGTTAATCCATAAAAAGAGCATATCGTTGCTCTTTGATTACACAAACATGTCGTTACCTAACAAAATCGATTGACAATATCTCAAGATAAAAAACGATAACACGACATTGATTGAAATGACAACCAGAGAAAACATCAATGACCATGAAGGATCATCAATTGGAATAGCAAACACTGTGATTAACACAACCACAGCCATCGCTGGAATTAGTACCAGTAGTATCACTACCATGCGCAGCATTTGTTCTACCAAAGGGTTGCTTGCTCCTTTAAGCCAGCGAATCGTTAATACGGTGCCACTAATTAGCATCAACGCGATTCCCCATAATGAAACAACAAACAACAACGTTTCAATCATAGACACTCTAAAACCAAATAACACGACCAAACCACCAAGAGCAGATAGAATCAATATCCGATACACCATCGGCAATAATAGAATTAATAGTTTCTTAAAACTATGCTCTGGAATCAAATACACAAATGGTCGTTTTAATTCATACTGCAATGTATCACTGCTGATGGAAATAAACACCACCAGTGATAACATCAAACGATACACAGCCACCGATTCACTAAAGTAAGCAATAGCCGTGTACATGATAAAAAACAAGAAATCCGATAGTCTAAACAATCGATTTGTTTTTTTCGCTTGCAACACAAACCGCGACCATAATGCCCATGCCCCACCATAAAAAACAACATGCTTTTCTTTGATTTTGGCATTAAAAAGTGCCACTTCGGTTTCATTGCCAGTTCTCGCTTTTTTCATTAAATCATGAATTCGCTCTGAATCCATGATGGCATGTTCATAGAAGTCCTTTTTTGTGTTAAAAAACAAATAAGCAACCACACCAGCAACCAATACAAACAAGCCAATAAACAACCAATACACGATCCAGTTACCCAGATGTGCATAATAAAATGCACCAATCATCCACCCAAAGAAAGGAAAAGCATGCACCCACATATTCTCAAATAACACATCAATAATTTCAAATGAAAGTGGTAAATGGATCACTTGACTATAAATCACACCAATAAAACATAGCATAAACCCATAGATGCCAAACTTTTTATATCGTGCATAGACTGGTACTGTACGTTCAAGAATATAATCATACGATGTCATAATCACCATCATCAAACCAAAGCTAAAAATGGTTAATATCAGCAAACCAAGCATGCTTATCGATGCAATTGAAGATCTTAGAAATAATAGAATATAAACCATTAATCCCAATGTAATCCAAATATTTTGAACCACATCATTTATCAACACATACCCTAGCACTTGCTTTTTACTAAATGGTCCAGCAATCACAAATGAAGCATCGTTTAAATACACCAAGGCTTTGTTGCGACTGATTAAGGCAATCATCATGATAAACGCCATAATCCCTGATATCCCTAAGGCAATTGTAGGAAATGAAATACTCACTTCAACGACTGGTTCAACCGCCACACCAACAACTGCAAATCCAATAATGATAATCGCAAGCATGGTTAAAATTGCACTGACTGGCTTTTTAAACCACCCACGCACCATGCCCCATGTTTTTTTAAAAACCAAATACCAAAGTGCCTTCATAAACGCTCGCCAACACTTTCAAAGAAAATTTGCTTTAAGTTTTTATCTTCAAGTGTTTCTTTAATCACGTGTTTTATAATCTTACCTTTGTTCATGATGTAAGCTTCATCCCATATGCCATCAATCATATCGATGATGTGCGTACTCAATAAAATGGATGTTCCATTTTCTTTTAACTCAACAAACAAAGACAACATCTCTTCTATCGATCCAGGATCTAACCCTAATAAAGGTTCATCCACCAATAGTGCTTTTGGTTCAATGATCAGTGCACACAAAAACGACAGTTTTTGCATCATGCCTTTGGAAAGTTCTTTTGCTAATTTTTTCCGATGATCATACATTTCAAATCGTTTAAGAAGGTCATCCATTTTTGCTTCATCTTCTTGTAATCGATACGCCTTGCTAATAAAACGCAAATGCTCTTGAACCGTCAATGCATCATATAATGCAGGCATTTCTGGTACATAACCAAATGAACGTTTCGCTTCTTTACTCTGGTTTTGATACTCACCGATATAAATCTCACCATCATATTTTAATAAACCAGCAATGCTTTTAATCGTGGTTGATTTACCTGCACCATTTGGTCCAAGCAAAACTGTTATTTTTTTAGGATCTGCTTTTAAATTCACGCGATCTGCAGCAATTAATTTGCCATATCTTTTTGTTAAGTTCTTTACTAGTATCATAATTAACCTCATTTTTCTTAATCAGTGTATCGGACAAACCACAGACTCGTCAAGTCTTTATGATTTGTTGCACAAAAAAAGGATATAACTCTCACTATATCCTTAGTCTTCATACTTGTTGTTCAGTAACTTACATCAATATTAATCTTAGATCATTTTCTATCTATAAGCTCTAAAAGATAATCGGATTTTCATAGTATTGACTCTTAAGATACCAACAATTTGTGTTTTGTAAGTTCGTTTTGATTCAATCATTTTTTTAAAAAAACAACCAACTCGATAGCAAAAATCAATAATCATTGTTTGACAAGCACAAAGCACCTAATCGTGATCCTTCGTTGCATAAATATAATCTTCAAGTACGCAATTTACATGATATTCAATGATTGTTTCAAATAATGATCCACAATCTGTATTTTTTACAAATGGGAAATATTGCTCAATTAAAGTATGTGGAATAGCTGATTGATTAATGTTATTCTTCAACTTCTTAATCGCATCAATTACTCTTGGATCAAAATAAACATATCGACTTCTATCAAAATATGAAAATGTTCGCAAAATTCTATGATTAATATCACCTTGTTTTATGTAAGCATTCCAATACTCTGGATTTTCATCTAAAGCATCTTCGATGGTGGTGATTAAATTGGATTGGTTTTCTTTTTCAACAGCCCATGATTCAATATGTGACAACCCTAATAAAGCTTTCTTGTAAGCAAATGTTAGGGCAGGTCCGACTTTTAAAATCTTAAAATGATTATCAACCATTGAACGCAAATCTTCTTTGCATTGATAATCTGTACTGTGTGCTTCAAACACTAATTTTGGCCATTTTTCTAATCCTTTAACCAAAGATTGTACAACTGCTTTCTCAAATCTAACCAACTTGAAATGTTCAAAGTCAACTTTTGGTTGAACGACAACACCAACTATTTGATTAAAAACATTAGGATCAAGTTTTTCTTTATATAACATCATTGTTTCTTCAAAATCAGTTACTGATGTTGGCGATATTTCATCTTCAAGACTTCCTCCTGCAGGCGGAACATCGCTACCCACAACAAAAACAATATCATTAAAATTAACATCCGAGCTGTCTTTAAATTTTCTCTTCATCTCAGTAATTAAGTTAACACCACGATTTATGATAGTTTCTATCGATGGCCCTTTAATCGGATCATCTGCACAACTAATTGTAGTATCCACATGAATTTTATTGAAACCTGCTTCGATATACAACGTCATTAAATCCATTGCGTGCGACAAAGCTTTAGTTTGGTCAAATTTTTTAAAAGGAAGTGGTCCACAATGATCAGCACCTAGAATCAAATTTTCTTCATTAAAACCCACTCGTTTCACTAGTTGATGAATTTTTTTTGAAAATTGTATTGGTGTCAATTTAGTATAACCACCAAATTGATTAACTTGGTTCGAAGTAGTTTCAACGATTAGAACCATGTTTTCTTTTTTTGCTTTTTCTAAGGCAATTTCTATCACATGCATATTTGCAGTGCATATCGAAACGAATCCTCGATAGTTGTAATTTTCATGTTTTCTAATAATGTTCATTAGTCTATTCATTTGATACACTCCAAGGGTATACATTTACACCTTCAACAACACGATTTATTCGTTTATTTTTAAATGGAGAATCAGTATTAAATCCAAGATTAATTGACGCCAAAGTTGCAAGAGTTTGCCCTACTAAAACATAATTTAATGTCTGCTGTATTCTAGAATTAAAACCATCTAATTCAAGTTTTATGATTCTATGATTATTTGTAATATCAACAATAGTGTCACCTAAAATAATTAACTTGCCGAATTCATCTTCGTTAATTATTTCTTTCAATAAGTCATTCTCATACTTACACACATGATAATCATTATTCATTAACATTACCAAAATAGAATTCTGATTAATCACAGCTTTAGGCCCATGTCTAAAACCTAAAAAACTTTCATGATATGAAACTATACTCCCTGCCGTTAGTTCGAGTAATTTCAGAGCACATTCTTGTGCAATCGCACGATACTCATGTGAACCTAAATATATGATACGTTCGTAAATATTAAATTGCTGATCAAAGTTTA
>CAYGIY010000005.1:0-24329 GCA_964350055.1 uncultured Erysipelothrix sp. | reverse complement strand
GATAATTATGAAGAAACAACACAATATGAAGAAGAACAAACAATTGCATTTATTGATGCTAAAGTTCGCCAACCTGTTGTTGAATGGGCGAAAAATCATAGTATGTTTGTTCGTCGAGTGAAATCCGATCGTTTCTTAATCGTACTTAATGAGCGTGTGTATGCCCAGCTTGTCGAAGAGAGATTTAATCTTTTAGATTATATTCGTGAGACATCACATCAAATGGATATTACAATCACTTTGTCCATGGCTTTTGCAAAGGGCATCTCAGATTTTTTATTACTTGATGAAATGGCAAACAGTGCGTTAGAGTTAGCACAAAGTCGTGGTGGTGATCAAGTGGCGATAAAACAACACAATAAAGATATCACCTATTTTGGAGGTAGTTCTCAAGCACAAGAGAAACGTTCAAAAGTTCGTGTTCGTGTCATGGCTCATGGTATAAAAGAGTTGCTAATACAAGCTTCTCAAATCATTGTTGTTGCTCATAAAGAAATGGATTTTGACTGCATGGGGTCTGCATTAGCGATTAGTCGCATTGCAGAAGCTCTTTCAAAACCTGTATATGTTATAAGCAAATCAGGTGGTATTGAAGAAAAACTAAGTAAATCAATGATTAAATACAAAGAACATTTTGACGAAAGACATCATTTCATTTCAGAAAATGAAGCCGTCGAAATGTACAATGAACAAACATTAGTCATTATGGTAGATCATCATAAAGGTGAGCAAAGCAATGGGGCTGCTTTAATAAGCATCGCAAAGAAGATTGTTGTCATTGATCATCATCGGAGAGCAAAAGATTTTGATTTTAATCCAATGCTTGTCTATATTGAATCTTCAGCGTCATCAGTTAGCGAATTAATCACAGAATTATTGCCTTACTTCGCACTTCCAATTGATCTATCAAGCATTGAATCTACAATCATGTTGACAGGGATTATGGTGGATACCAATCGCTTTAGAAACCGCACGGGTTCAAGGACATTTGAAGCTGCTTCGGCATTAAAAGCTTTTGGCGCAGACCCTGTAGAAGCTGATTCTTTACTAAAAGATGAATTTAATGAGTTTGAATTAAAAACAAACATTTTGAGCTATGCAACGTATTTAAAACATGGTGTTGTCGTCGTACCTTATACAGAACACAAAGCAATTACACGAACCTTGATGTCACAAGTCGCAGATATGTTACTAAACATTCAAGGTGTTGAAGCTTCATTTGTTTGTGCAAAGATAGATGGCAATGTGATTGCATTATCAGCTCGTTCAAAAGGGACGGTCAATGTTCAAGTCATTTTGGAAGGGTTACAAGGTGGTGGGCATTTCACAGCAGCAGCAGTTCAAAAAGAAAATACAACTGTTGAAGCAGTGGTTGAAGAACTAAAAGAAGCTTTAAAAGAATATTTCCAGCAGGAGGATTAGTATGAAAGTTATATTATTAAATGATGTAAAAAAAGTGGGAAAAAAGGGAGAAGTAGTGGAAGTCTCTGATGGGTATGCGAGAAATTTTCTATTTCGTCAAAAACTAGCAGTTCCACTAACAGATAAAAGCATGGATGTTTTAAACCAACAAAAACAAGATCATGCTCATGAACTACAACACATTAAAGAAGATGCACTCAAATTAAAGGAGCAAATTGAAAAGACGACATTGACCTTTACTTTAAAGAAAGGTGCAAATGAAAAAGTGTTTGGTTCAGTTTCAACAAAACAGATCAGTGATGAATTTACAAATAAATACAACATCAAAGTTGATAAGCGTAAAATTCAATCATCTGCTATTAGCGAACTAGGTGAATTTAAGATTACCATTAGTTTACACAAAGATGTAGATGCAATAGCTACCATTCAAGTAAAAGAACAAGTGTGAGGAAATTATGACTCGTCAATTACCGCATAGTATGGATGCTGAAAAAGCACTGCTTGGAGCAATGCTTATGTATCCTATGGCAATTAGAAGTGCAAATGAGATGGGATTAAGACCAGAAGATTTTTTTGCTGATGCTCATCGCATGATATTCAATGCAATGAATGACATCTCAGAAGCTGGAAAAATGGTTGATGGGACAGCATTGATTAATCGGTTAACAGATTTATCCACATTGACACGTGTTGGTGGTGCAGATTATATTCTTGAGTTAGCAGATCACTCTATTTCTTCAGCAAATATCAAGTATTACATTGAAATCGTTCAAGATAAAGCATATATGAGAAACTTAATTCTGACAGCACAAAAGATTGCAGAACAAGGATTCCATGTAGAAGAAGGTATTGATTCTCTGATGGATGATGCTGAAAAGCAAATCTTACAGGTAACTCGTACTCGCAGAACCACAGATTTTAAAGATACAAAAGAGGTTGTTTCACAAGTGATGGACAACATCACTAAAATGAGTGAACAAAAGACAAATATTACAGGTATAAAAACATCTTTTCGTGCCTTGGATAACACAACCAATGGCTTGCAAAAAGGAGATTTGATTATCTTAGCAGCAAGACCATCGATGGGGAAAACTGCTTTTGCGATCAACCTTGCGATTCAAGTTGCTCGCCATAATAATTTGCCTGTCGCAATGTTTTCGCTTGAAATGCCAGCAGAACAATTAATCATGCGTATGTTATCAGCCACTTCATTAGTGGAAGGTAATAAGTTACGTTCTGGTTTTTTAAGTAACAACGAGTGGAACATGCTCAATGAAGCAGCAGGGGAATTAAGAAATCTTCCGGTGTTTATCGATGATACCCCATCAATCAGGGTTGCTGAAATTTTCTCTAAGTGTCGGAAATTACGAACAGAAAAAGGATTAGGTATGATTGTAGTTGACTATATCCAATTACTGAGTGCAGCAAAAGCAAGCGAAAACAGACAACAAGAAGTATCAGAAATTTCACGTAGTTTAAAAGCACTTGCTAGAGAGATGAAAGTTCCTGTCATAGCGTTATCACAATTATCACGTTTGGTCGAACGTCGAGAAGACAAGAGACCTATGCTATCTGATTTGCGTGAATCCGGCGCTCTAGAACAAGATGCGGACATTGTATTATTCTTATATAGAGATGAGTATTATCAAAAAGAGAAAACAGAAGATATGCAAGAGAAAGTCGAAGTTGACATTGCAAAACATAGAAACGGTCCAACACGTAAAATTGAGTTAGCGTTTGACCGAAACATAAATGCGTTCTATAATTATGCAAAAGAATAGCACATAAGGAAAGGAGAGAGCATGAAAAAATACGTCCCCCTATTATTAGCACTCGTTATAAGCATTGGATTAACCATGATGAATAGTTCAACAGTTCGTTTATTCTCATCAGGTTCTGATACTTTAGCGCAAGCTGAAATTGAAAGTGCATTGCTTTCTCAAGAAATTATTGGTACGACTACCATGACTCGTGATGTTTATAAAATCTATGAACGTGGGCAATTAATTGGGGTGTTAAATAACCCAGATTCAATTAATCAAATGCTTGACCGTGTATATGACACTGTTTATTCAGCTGATTTTCCCGATTCAACGATTGGGTTGAATGAAGATATCTTTATTGTGAATGAACCAAGTGTATATCTATACAATGATATTGATGAAGAAATTGCGGCATATATAGAAACAAATGATTTATTCGCTGTGGAAGTAAACCGCATTGAATTTTCTAATGGTGCAGTTATTTTCGTTCGTAGTTTAGAAGATTTTGAAGCAGCGCGCAGACAATATCTACTAAACTTTATTTCAGAAGAAGCTTATGAAAGAATTAGAAATCAACTCGAGGTTCCAGCATTATCGAATTATGGTTATCGCGAATTGTCTATTAATGTAGTTGAAAGTATAAGTGTTTCAAAAGGCTTAGCTTCTTTATCAGATATCTTAAAGAATCGAAATGAAATTGTTTACTTTTTAAGCTATGGCTATGAAACTGAAATCAAGACCTATAAAGTTGAACCCTATGATACAGTTGCTGGTGTTGCTTCAAAAAATGGTTTAACCGCACAACAAGTGCTATCAATTAATAGTGCTGTTTTAAGATCAGAAACACAAGTTTTAGAAGAGGGGATGGAATTGAATGTCACCTACTTTAATTCTCCAATTAATGTTGTTGTGACAAGAGAACGACTGGTATCAGAACCAGTATACCCACAAAGTACACTTTATGTTGCAGATAATTCCTTACGAGAAGGATTAACTGTGGTTCAAACTCGTGAAGAGCTTGGTGCAAAAGACGTTATTTATACTGAAACATACATCAATGGTGAACTTGTTGATGGTGCAGTAAAATCATCGACAGTCACACGTCAACCTGTACGTGAAGTGGTGCGCTATGGGACTCGTGTAGTACCTGGAATTGGTAGTGGATCTTTCCGTTGGCCAGTTAATAATCCACGGATTACTTGTGGTTGGTATTGTTATGCTGGTCATACAGCGATTGATATCGTCGACCGTTATAATCGTTATGGTACTGTTTATGCTGCCGATCGTGGAGTTGTGGCAGAGCGTGGCTATAACCGTATATCTGGTTTTTATATTAGAATCAATCATAATAATGGATATCAAACACAGTACGGACATTTTGCTGGACCTGGATACTTCCCAGTTGGAGTAGCAGTTGAAAAAGGTGAAGCGATAGGACGTATTGGTATGTCAGGTGTCACAACAGGACCTCATGTTCACTTTGTTGTGATTCGAAATGGTGTTCGAATTAATCCATGTCGGGTTCTTAATTGTTAATATGAAATACGCAAGCATTGCAAGTGGTTCACGAGGCAATTGTTTTATCATTCAAACAGAATCTAGCACTCTAATGATAGATTGTGGTGGAACAAAGTCTCACATGATGAGATCGTTTTTAGAACTCAATTTAACATCCAATGACATTGATGCTTTATTGATAACTCATGATCATCAAGATCATGTAAAACAAATCAAGCATTTTAAACACGTCAGTACCTATTCACCCATTAGATTAGAAACAGATCATCAAATATTAATCAAAGAAGCGGAAGCTTTTATTATTAACGAATGCACAATCACACCAATTGGGCTATCTCATGATACGATAATCACTGTTGGGTATATTATTGATGATCAAAAAGAACGTCTTGTGTATATTACTGACACAGGTTATATACGTGAGAGTGTTTTACCTTTGATAAAAAATGCAGATTATTATATCATTGAAAGCAACCATGATCCCATGATGCTCATGAAATTAAAAAGGCCACATCATTTAAAAGCAAGGATTTTATCGGATAATGGACATTTATGTAATCAGGATAGTGCTGTTATATTGGCAAAAGTAATTGGTGATAATACAAAAGAAGTATTGTTAGCACATATAAGTGAAGAAGCAAATACGATTGGATTAGCATTATACACTGTTAAAAGTTATTTGAAAGAACACTCTCGAGTTCCAATCGTAAAAGCAGCAAAACAATTTGAAATTGTGATGGGAGGGTCCATCTAATGAAAAAGCTAATGCTTGTTTTACTTGCTATTCTAGTTAGTTTTAATATTTATCTAAGTTGGCAAGTCTTAGAGCTACAACAAACCATTGACTTAGTTAGTGGTGAGCAAGTCCAAATCATTGAGAATAAATATATCAGTTTTGTTGATGATGTGACAGAGGTGGTTGAACATGCTGTGAATAAAGTTGTTGGGGTTAGTTCTTACTTTAATTCTCAACTTTTAGGAACTGGTAGTGGCGCAATAATTGAAGTTGATAGCAATCAAGCTTATATTATTACCAACCATCATGTCATTGATGGCGCTAATAACATAAAAGTTGTATTTGCAAATGGACGTGAATTTGATGCAACACTGATAGGTTCTGATGTGTTTAGTGATCTAGCTTTATTGTCTGCTACTCCTGATTTTAATGTAAATGCATTCAAGATTGGAGATTCTTCTAAAGCTCGGGTTGGAGAATGGGTGTTGGCGATTGGATCACCTTTAGGGTTGGATTTTCAAAGTTCAGTCACCATGGGGATTTTATCAGGAAAAGATAGAACAATAGCTGTTGATATTAGTGGAAATGGTGTTGCGGATTGGGATATGAACGTTTTGCAAACAGATGCAGCAATTAATCCAGGAAATAGTGGAGGGCCTCTCATTAATCTCAATGGTGAAATCATAGGGATAAATTCTATGAAAATTGTTTTACAACAAGTTGAAGGTATGGGGTTTTCGATTCCGATTAATGAAGCAATTCCTATCATTGAGCAATTAAAGGAATTTAAAGAAGTAATTCGTCCTGTCTTGGGTATTATGGCTGTTGGAGTTGGAGAAATGTCATTGTATCAAAAGAATGGCTATGGAATTGATCTTAATCAAACACAAGGAGTCTTTATTACCCAGGTAATGCAAGATAGTCCTGCAGAAATTGCTGGTATCCAAGAAAATGATATTCTGATGGAGTTTGATGGTACAGTCATTGAAAGCTTCAAGCAATTTAGACAGCTATTGTATAGCAAAAATATTGGAGATACCGTTCGGATTCGAGTGAGACGTGACAATCGCGACATGAATGTTTCGGTTACATTAGAATGATTAAAGTTATTGCGATAGGAAACATTAAAGAAACTGCAACCAAGCAGCTTTTAAATGAATACCATAAACGTTTTAATAAAACTTATTTACCTGATGTGTTAGAACTGCCTGAATATAAACGTAAAAAGAACGCATCAGAATCAGAAATTCTTTTAGCAATAAATGATGAATCAAATCGAATATTAACTAAAATCAAAGATGATGATTATGTCATTTTATGTGATGTGGCAGGTGAGCTTTTAAGTTCAACACAGTTAAGTGATTTGATTATTCAGCATTTCAATTACCTTTCAAAACCATTGTTATTTATCATTGGTGGACCTGACGGGGTTAGTGAGCATGTAAAAAAACGGGCGAATACCCGTTTAAGTTTTTCAAAAATGACTTTTCCCCATCAGTTGTTGCGTCTTATGCTCTTTGAACAATTATATCGCTGTTACACAATAGGGAATAATATTCCATATCATCGATAATCTATATTTTTATTTTTTGAGCGCTTAACAAAGAATAGGATCAATTCGACAACGACGGCGACAGCCAACCCAACACCAACAATCATCATCATTTGTATCAATCCAATAAGACCTTCCCAACCAGCCATACCTGTGCTAAATGTATAGAGCATGAGTGAGAAGCCTACAAGAAAGCCTATTGTATAAATATAAAAGCCAAACTTTCTTTCTAAATAAATAAATATTGAAGCAATTGTTCCGATTAGTAAGGAAAATAATCCAAACGCTAATAGGTTTTCAAGTAGAACTTCATTGTTCAATATAACAGCAACTCCTAAATAAAATGATCCAAATGTTATTAATGCAAATCCCCCACCCACGAATGTAAAGTATTTTCGCGGTATCATAGTTGATCTCCTTTTGCTTTATCATAGCATGTTGCTTTAAAATGTAAATAAAAAAGAATCGACGATTGTGAGTTTTAAAAACGTTTATACTTCTGGATGAAAAGGGTATTTGTTGTTGTCTTTATATGAAAAACCTAGTAAAATGAAATCATGATTTGGAGGTATATGTATGCAAGAAGTAAAAGTATTGGTTGTTGATCCAGTGGGACTACACGCACGTCCAGCAACTGTTGCAGTAAATGCTGCAAGCAAGTTTAAATGTGATGTTAAAATCGCTTTCAAAGGCAAAACTGTCAACATGAAATCAATCATGGGTGTTATGTCTTTGGGCATCCCAACACAATCTGAAGTAACAATCACTTGCAATGGTGATGATGAAGAAGCAGCCATTGAAGCAATCCAAGAAATACTACGTACCCAAAAAGTCATTCAATAATTTGTGGAAACGTAAGAAGAATGATCTTCTTTTTATTTGATAGGGGGTGAAGACGTTGAGTGATCAACGCTTTTATCATTGGAAAAATTTTAGAAATTTAGATCAAGATTTAAAAAAAGAACTTGAAAATATGACATCCGAGCAAATTGCGGATGCTTTTGGTGCAAAAGTTAAATTTGGAACCGCAGGAATGCGAGGACTATTAGGTGCTGGAACCAATCGCTTAAACATCTACACGATTCGAAAAGCGACTGTGGGTTTTGCAAAGTACTTAGTTGAGATACAGAGCAAATTCGCTAAAAAAGGTGTGGCAATTGCTTATGATAACCGCTTCATGTCCAAAGAATTTGCATATGAATCAGCAAAGGTATTAGCAAGCTACAATATTAAAAGTTTTGTTTATTCGGGTTTACGTTCAACACCACAGTTATCTTATACTGTAAGACAACTTAATTGTTTGGGTGGCATTATGATCACCGCATCACACAATCCTAAAGAATACAATGGCTATAAAGTATATGATTGGACTGGATGTCAATTGATTCCATCTGAAATCAGCAAAGTTATCAGCTATATTAGTGAAATTGAAGATGAGTTAACTATTGATGTTTCACTATCCAAGGAACAAGTGCAACTAATTCAACTTATTGATAATGATTTAGATGCCTCTTATAAGAATCGCGTATTAGATATCCAACTTCGTCCTGAGTTGGCTAAAGATTTACTCGTAGTTTTTTCAGCACAACATGGTGCTGGCTTTCCAGCAGTGTTTGATGTTTTAGCAGCTGCAGGGTATGAAGTGTTACTACAAGAAAAACAATGCCAACCAGATCCGGCCTTTACACATACTTTAACACCTAATCCTGAAGAAGCAGATGCTTATCTAGCCTCAATTTCATTGGCTAAAGAAAATCAGGCCGAAGTCGTGATCAGTACTGATCCTGATGCTGATCGTGTTGGGGTTGTTGTGTTGCATAAAGATGAGTATCATCTATTAAGTGGAAATCAAACGGGTTCAATATTACTTGAATATATTTTCTCAACATTAAAAGAGAAAGAAATGATGCCGGATTCTCCTGTGATGTTTAATACCATCGTTACATCAGATTTAGGTGAAAAAGTAGCCACTGCATATGGTGTTGAAACCGAAAAGACATTAACAGGGTTTAAGTTTATCGGTGAGAAGATACAGAAATATGATGAAACAAAAGAGAAGCATTTTGTTTTTGGATATGAAGAAAGTTATGGTTACTTAATTGAACCTTTTGTTAGAGACAAGGATGCAATCCAAGCATGTTTAATGATTGTTGAAGCAACTCAATACTACAAATCAAAAGGAAAAACTCTAATAGATGTATTGAATCAATTATATGACCAACATGGAACATATTTAGAAAAACAGACTTCGCTTACATTAACAGGTGTTGAAGGAAGTAAAAAAATCAAAGGAATTCTGACTTATTTAAGACAGAATCCTATTCAAGAGATTGCAGGAATTAACGTTGTATTTTGGGAAGACTATGAAAAACAAATAAGAGTCAGTAAAGATAAAGTTGAATCAATTGTTGGATTTGATCAATCTGATGTTTTAAAGATGATTTTACAAGATGGATCATGGATTGCAATTCGACCATCCGGAACTGAGCCAAAATGCAAATTCTACTATTGCATCAAAGGCGATAATCAAGAAGAAGTAAATGATAAGTTCAATCGATTTGATTTGGCTATGCAACAACAAATAAACAAAGCATAAGGATTTCCTTATGCTTTTTATTTAAAATCAAGTAAAATGGAGCTAAGGAGGGGTGATATGTTACAAGCTAGTATATTTGATAGTTTTTTTTCAGGGCATTGCATGGATGCACATCAGGTCTTTGGTGCGCATTTTGTGTATGAAGGGTGTAGTGGTGTCCGTTTTAGTGTTTATGCACCAGCAGCTCAACGCATTCAAGTGGTGGGTTCATTTAATGATTGGAACGGAGACCATCATGAGATGGAGAAGATATCAGATCGTGGTGTTTGGTCGTTGTTTGTTCCTAATATTTATGAGTGGACATTATATAAATACAATGTTCAAAATACTCATGGTCATTGGGTGGAAAAAGCTGATCCATTTGCATTTCATACTGAAATTAGACCTAAATTCTCATCATTAGTTGTTAATCTGAAGGATTTTTCTTGGGAAGACAACATTTGGATGAAGCGTCGTGAAAAAAATTTTCAAAAACCATTAAATATTTATGAAATGCACGCTGGATCTTGGCGTAAGAAATATGGACATGAGTGGATGAATTATGAAGAACTAGCATATCATTTAATCCCTTATCTTAAAGAACATGGTTACACTCATGTTGAGTTGATGCCACTGAATGAACATCCATTTGATGGTTCATGGGGATATCAGACAACGGGGTACTTTAGTGCTACCTCACGATATGGATCGCCAAAACAACTAATGGCGTTTATCAATGAATGTCACATGAATGATATTGGTGTCATTTTAGATTTTGTTCCTGTTCATTTTGTTCGAGATGCATTTGGTTTGGCTAGTTTTGATGGAACACCTCTTTATGAGTATCCAACCGATGAAGATGCAAATAGTCCTTGGGGTACACTCATGTTTGATTTGTGGAAAGAAGAAGTTAGGAGTTTTCTATTATCAGCAGCTTCGTTTTGGATTGATAAATATCACATTGACGGTATTCGTATGGATGCTGTTGCAAATATAATCTTTTGGCAAGGCGATAAAAATCGTGGTGTCAATGAAGGAGCAGTTGCATTTTTAAGAAGATTAAATTATCACTTAAGTGATCGCTATCCAACCGTGATGTTAATTGCTGAAGACTCATCAGATTATACAAATGTTACCAAACCAACATTTGAAATGGGACTTGGGTTTGATTATAAATGGGATTTGGGGTGGATGAATGATACATTAAAGTATTATTCACATAATCCTGTTAATCGAAAATATCATCATCATCAACTGACATTTAGCATGGCATATTTTTATTCAGAGAAATTTTTATTACCACTCTCACATGATGAAGTTGTGCATGGTAAAGGCACAATACTTAATAAAATGTGGGGAAACTATGATCAGAAGTTCTCCCAAGCAAGAAATTTATTTGCCTATATGTATGCACACCCAGGTAAAAAATTAAGTTTTATGGGAAATGAATTAGGTCACTTTAGAGAATGGGATGAAAAAACAGAACTTGATTGGCATTTGTTGCATTACACACGTCATCATACGTTTAATCGGTTTATTATTGATCTAAATCATATTTATATTCATCATTCATGTTTAAGTCGATATGATTTTGAACAGAAAGGATTTAGCTGGATAGATGCAGATAATACCACGCTTTCGATTTATAGTTTTTATCGAGAAGATGAAAAAAGCATCATCGTGGTCGTGTTAAACATGACGCCGACAAGCTATGAAAACTATAAACTTGGCGTTCCAATTCAAGGTACTTACACCGAACTAATCAATTCAGAAAAAGATATTTATGAAGGATGTAATATGTGCAATTTTGAACCTCTAGAAGCGTTCTCAGAATATAATCATCGTTTCGATTACACGATTAATATTCGGATTGCGCCGTTTGCGGCTATCTATTTTGAAGTTGAGAAATAGCCTCGACATTGTAATTACGTGAAGAATTTGGTAAGATACACAAGGGTTTTCAGGAGGAATTATGTTCCAAAACAAACATGAATTTAAGAGAGATTTTTCAAAACGAATTGAAGAAACATATGGTCGATCAGTCGTACAGTCTCATCGGACCGAAAGATACATGGTATTAGGTGAAATGGTGCGAGATTATGCATCAATTCATTGGAAGTCAAATAAAGAAAAAATTGCAGAAATTGGTGCAAAACAAATGTACTATTTTTCTATGGAGTTTTTAATTGGAAGATTACTGACAAGCAATTTGATGAATCTAGGGATTTATCACACTGTCAAAGAAGGTTTAGGAGAATTATCAATCAATATTAATGAATTAGAGGAATTAGAATCTGATGCTGGTTTGGGAAATGGTGGGCTTGGCCGACTAGCTGCGTGTTTTATGGATTCTTTAGCTTCGCTTTCACTGCCAGGTCATGGCATCACATTACGTTATGAGTATGGGTTATTCCAACAGAAAATAATTGATGGGTATCAAGTGGAAGTTCCAGATCAGTGGTTGCGATTGGGCAATGTTTGGGAAGTCAGAAAGCCAAAACATGCCGTTGATGTCAAGTTTTGGGGACGCATAGAAATGCGCAAAGATAATCAAGGCAAACTTGTGTTTGATCATGTTGATGCAGAACATGTGCTTGCTGTTCCATATGACATGCCAATCGTTGGTAAAGAAACAAATCAAACCAATACATTACGTCTATGGAGTGCTGAAGCCTCTGATAACTTACCAAAGAAAAAAGACTTTAGACAATATATTTCTGAAGTTCGTGAAATATGTCAAAATGTTTACCCAGATGATTCTACTGAGGCTGGTCGCTATTTACGTTTAAAGCAACAATATTTCTTTGTAAGTGCTGGTTTAGCAGCACTTGTTAAGGCACACTTACGCGTGTATCCAAATTTAGATAATTTTAATGAGAAAATTTCGATACAACTCAATGACACACATCCAGTTTTAGCGATACCTGAGTTAATGCGCGTTTTAATGGATGAATTTAACTATCAATGGGAGCAAGCATGGAGTATCGTGTCAAAAACGGTGGCATATACAAACCATACAATTCTTGCAGAAGCATTGGAGCGTTGGCCGATTCAATATATTCAATCATTGCTACCTAGAGTTTATATGATTATTGAAGAAATCAATCGTCGCTTTCAATCAGAGATGCGCAAAGCATTTCCTGATAAACCTAATTTGCATCAACAATTGGCTATCATAAAAGAGGGTCAAGTGCACATGGCACATTTAGGTGTCATTGGTGCATATTCAGTTAATGGAGTTGCTAAGCTACATACTGATATTCTAATACATGATGTGATGGCAGATTTCTATCATGTGTATCCTTACAAATTTAACAATAAGACAAATGGCATTACACATCGTCGTTGGTTGACATATACCAATCCACAGTTGCATCATTTATTGACAAGTGTGATTGGTGATACTTATGTGTATGATCCAAGCAAATTGGAAAAACTCATGAATCATGTGGATGATGAAAAGTTCCAACAAGATTTTTTAGATGTAAAACAACAACGCAAAGAAGCGCTTGCGATGAAAATAAAAGATTGGACAGGTATTGAAGTTGATACATCATCAATATTTGATGTCCAAGCTAAACGATTACATGCTTATAAAAGGCAGCTACTCAATGCGTTACACATCATGTATTTGATTAACGAAATAGATAGTGATCCAGATTTCAGCATGATTCCAACGACCTTTATCTTTGCAGCAAAAGCAGCACCGAGCTACTATTTTGCAAAGAAAGTCATCAAACTCATCCACTCAATCGCAGCTAAGGTTAATGATAATGAGAAATACAATCGCTTTATTAAAGTTGTGTTTATTCCAAATTACAATGTAACGATTGCAGAGAGTTTGATGAATGCAGCAGACGTATCTGAACAAATTTCAACTGCAGGAAAAGAAGCAAGTGGCACAGGCAACATGAAATTTATGATGAATGGCGCAATTACACTGGGAACACTAGATGGAGCAAATGTTGAAATTGATCAACTGGTTGGTCGCGAAAACACCATCATTTTTGGTTTAACAGTTGAGGAAGTGAATAAGTATCGAAAAAATGGATATGATGTGTTTGAGGAAGTTAAAAAACAACCAAAACTTAAAAAGGTGATTGACTCACTAATCCAACCAATTTATCATACAAATAAAGATGAATTTAAAGCAATATATGATGAATTAATGTATCGGAATGATGAATATTTCTTAGCGGTTGACTTTAGTGGTTATGTAAGTGCTCATCAAGAAGTTCAACATCGATATCTAGACAAAAAATATTGGGCAAAAATGTGTTTGATTAACATTGCTAAGTCAGGATACTTTTCTTCTGATAGAACCATCAATCAATATGCAGACGAGATTTGGAAGATTTATCCATTGAAATAACGGGGAAACCCGTTTTTTAATTCAGTAACTTTATGTTATGATTACACAAGAAAAAAGGATTGTACTATGAGAAAAGAACAGCGTTTTGAAGCGTACTTAGATGATTACAACCTACTAACTGTTTACTTAACTAAACAACACTACCAAGGGAAAAGTGACATTTTTTACCTTAGAGATGAAGATGGCAAATTGCATAAGCTCACAATTAAGTATAATGAAAACACATCGAATGATTATAGCAAATACATCCTAACTGGGTGTGAGTTCATTGAATTTGGAAAATATTATGACTTAATTGAAGAGCATGGTTTGACAACCCCATTGCAAATAGGATTAATTGTTAAAAAGGACAAATTCGATCAAGAATTCTTTTATGACCAAGATGATCTAGGGGTAATTGTAAGTAAAAACAAAACAACGTTTTCATTGTGGGCACCCACTGCAATTCATGTAAAAGTTCATTTAGAACACCAAAATCAAGAGGAAACAATACGCTTAAAACGTGGTGAATATGGTGTTTTTTCAACCACAATCAATAGAAATTTACATCTAGCCACCTATACCTATTTTGTATTTGTAAATGGCGATTGGGTAGAGACAATTGATCCCTATGGCAAATCATCAGTTGCCAATGCAACCAAAAGTGTTGTGATGGATTTTACTCAATGCCAAGTGGAAGATTACCATGATAAATTACCTAAGTTTAAGTATGCAACTGATGCAATCATTATGGAAATGTCTGTTCGTGACTTCACGATGGATCCAAAAGGAAATAACTCAAATCCAGGGACATATGTTGGTTTTGTTGAAAGAAATACCAAGACAGATGAAAATACCACAACAGGATTTGATTATTTATTATCGCTTGGTGTAACGCACATTCAATTACTTCCAGTATTTGACTTTGCCACAGTTGATGAATTAAATGTAAAAACATTCTATAATTGGGGATATGATCCACTTCAATTCAACACACCTGAAGGTAGTTATGCAACAGATCCCAATGATCCTATCGCACGTGTGATTGAGCTAAAACAGTTAATTAGTGAATGTCATAAAAATGGATTGCGTGTCATCATGGATACAGTGTATAACCATGTATATGATATGCATCAATCAACATTTGAAAAAATAGTGCCTTATTACTATTTTAGACGAAGTGAATCGGGAGCTGTATCAAATGGGTCCTATTGTGGGAATGATTTTGATAGCAACCGCTTAATGGCAAGAAAGTTTATTGTGGATTCATGCATAATGTGGGTTGATGAGTATGGATTTGATGGGTTCAGATTTGATTTAATGGGAATCTTAGATGTTGAAACAATTAATATGGTTGATCAAAGAGTTAGAGAACTAAAACCAAATGCAATGCTTTATGGTGAAGGTTGGAACATGCCAACAATTTTAGAGGATGATAAAAAAGCAATTCGAGAAAATCACCACAGAATGACAAATATAGGTCATTTCAATGAGTTTTTCAGAGACCATGTAAAAGGGCGAACGTTAGAAAGTGAAATTAGTGTTAAAGGATACTGTACTGGTGATGTAAATTATACAGAAGCCATGAAAATGTGTTTAGTTGCTAATACATTAGAAGAACCTTTTGTGCATTTGTTTGATCGACCAACAAAAAGTATTAACTACGTAGAATGCCATGATAATCGAACGTCATGGGATAAAATTAAAGAGTGCTGTAAAGAGGACCAACGGGATGTCCGTTTACGCAAACATAAAATGATGATAGCAGCAATATGTGTGGCTCAAGGGGTGCCTTTTTTACACAGTGGTCAAGAATTTTGCCGCACAAAAAATGGAGTACACAACAGTTTTAGAAGTGGAGATTTGATTAATCAGATTGACTGGAAGCGTAAAGATCGATATCAGGAAGTTGTGAATTATACAAAAGATATGATACAGCTAAGAAAGATGTTGAGTATTTTTAGGTTTGAGACAGCTGAAAAAATAAAAAAGCATGTTTATTTTAAAGATTTAGATCAACACATACTATTATATGGTTTCAAAGATGTAAAGAAATATGTTGATTATGATGAGGTAATGGTATTTTTCAACCCAACAAAGGAAGTTGTGTATCATTGTTTGGATGATTATGGAACACTCATTGCAAATGAAGCAGGTTTAATTGAACAAATTAAAGTACAGTGTGTCACCATCAATCCATTTACAATGGTTGTTGTGGCAAAGTAAAACTAGCAAATTCGCTAGTTTTTTAATTGACTTTAATTTCAAATAGAATCACTTCAAAAGGCGTACAGTCAAGATACAAGATATTATATTCATTAATCATCGCATAAGCATGCGTATTATCCTTTGATGAGAATATGCAAGACAATTTTGCTTCTGATGTTAAAAATTTAGAAGGCAAGTTATCTACTTTAACGGTATGAGTGACCTTCTTATTAAATTCAGTGTTTACAACAACAAGCAAACACTCATTTTCATTTACAAATGCTATCCCGGCAGCTCGATCCCAAGGAGCACTAAAACCTAATGGATAAACATGTTTTTTGTTAGTGATGCTCTTGAGGTATTTTTTGCGTATTGGGATAAGTTTTTCCAAATGATTGATGAGCAACCAACGATTTGGATGATTATAATCAAAGGCAAACCGATCAAATAACGCTAATTTTCCATAATACGGGTGACTTTTATCTAAATGATAAGCTTCATCAACACGACAATCCAAACCTGTATTCATTGGTTGTTTTTCAAAAACTTCCTGGCCGCTATTTAAAAAAGGAACAGTGTTTGGGATAAATAGATTAGTCAATGAGACCATCTCACAAAGTGACTCACTTCCATCACGCGCTGATAAGCGTGGTGTATCATGAGTCTCACCAACAGCAAACATGGTTGCTTCAAGATTAATAGCACCATAAACGAAAGAATTAAACAATCCTTCTTTTACTCGTGGTAGTCGAATAAACCCATCACCAATAATCATGTTATAACCTTTTTTAATTGAAGATTTTGCGTTTTCCACATCTAATTCTTCTGCAATAAATGTGAAGTTTGGATCTGCTTCTCGTGCTTTTAAAAGAATACTTGTTACTAAAGGTTCTGGTAGTGCATGTCCCATATCAATACGAGCACCATCAATTTTAAATTCATTGATAAAATAAGGGATGATTTCAGTTAATGTATCCCATAACGGTTGGTTAACTACTTTACCTGGGTTGTAGGAAGCCTTTGCAACATCATAGAGAATATATGGATGAACATCTTCAAGCTTCTTTAAATAGGGTAAGGAGGATGATGGGTGATCTAAATAGAGTCTAAAAAATGTTACATCGCTCCATGCTGGTTGTGGATCATTGATTCTGTCGGAAAAAGCAGGTGCGATTGTCAGTCCAAATTCTCTTTGAACCAAGTCTAAAATTTCACCTTGTGGATTTGCTTTATATTGATTAACCAAATGATTCCATTTTTTTAAATCCAATTCTTTTGGATTTGGTTTGAACTTTTTAATATGTTCTCTGACTTCTTGACTTTCAAACATATCTTTAAAGTATTCTTTTTTTGCTGGTAATCCTTTAGCCAATGTTGGAACCATAGGTGGCTTATAATCTTCTAGATCTTCTAGCGCTATCCAATAAAACCATTCCGGATTATCTAAGATATAATCTGAGTTAACAGAGTTTGTACGTGGAATAATATCAATAATTACTCGCATGTCATACAAGTGACATGCTTCAACAAATGCTTTAAATTCATCTTCAACCGTACAATCACCAGTAAGTGGATCTTTTAATCCGTCATCAATCTTAAAGAAATTACTAACACCATAAGGCGAACCTAATTCACCTTTTTTATCTTTTCGTGAATACTTCGAGATTGGAAGCATATAAATCACATCAACACCCATGCGTTTTAATGTTGGTAAATAAGCAATTGCTTTTAAGAAGGTTCCTGTTTCTTTTAACCCATAGATATTCTCATCTTGAAGCGAACCACTACGATCATGATCGAAACTTCCAGTGGCGCGCACCATCATAGAATACACGAAAGCATCTTTAATCCATTTCCCTTGTTTTGCTTTTGAAGGTATAGTATGTGGGATTTGTTTGCATATGACAGCATCAATTAACTCATGATAAAACTGATATGGGTTTACAAGAACATGACCATCATTAACGATGATTTTGTTATCCATACATACATTTGGATGATCCCAGAGTTCAGGTATTGCGTAATTAAAAATATGTTGTTGTTGCTTTTTATTTGTTTTTATTGCTTTTGATAACTTCTTTAAATGTTTCATATTAATCCCTCTTCTACATATCATCATATCATATTTATCAAAGACTCTTCACCGTTTATTCCATGTGTTGCAGTTTTTTATGTATCTAGTTTCGTGTATAATATAGAAGTGTATAAGGAGGAGATATGGAAAATCAACAATTACAAAAAATAGCAAATAATCTAAGAAGAAATGTCATTAAGATGGTTGCAAATGCAAAATCTGGACATATTGGCGGTTCATTAAGTGCAGCAGAAATCATAACGGCTTTGTACTTTAAAGAAATGAATATAACAAAAGATAATCTTACTGATTTAGAACGAGATAAATTTGTATTATCAAAAGGTCATGCAAGTCCCGCATTGTTTGCAATTCTTCATGAAAAAGGTTTTTTAGATGAAGAAGAGTTGATGACTTTTAGAAAGATTAATTCTAGACTTCAAGGGCATCCTAATATGAATTATGTTGATGGTGTTGACATGTCAACCGGTTCATTAGGACAGGGGATTTCTGCAGCTGTCGGGATGGCGCTATCTTATAAAGCAAAAGGATTACCATATCGTGTTTATACCATGGTGGGTGATGGTGAATCACAAGAAGGTCAAGTGTGGGAAGCAGCAATGGCTGCAGCTCATTATAAGCTAGATAACTTATGTTTGTTCTTGGATTTAAATGGTCTTCAAATTGATGGTGATATCATTAAAGTTATGAATCCATTGCCTTTAGATAAGAAATTTGAAGCATTTAACTGGCATGTCATTAATATTGATGGCCACGATTTTGATCAAATATTTGATGCATTAAAGCAAGCGCGAGAAACAAAAGGTAAACCAACTGCTATTATTGCAAAAACAATAAAAGGAAAAGGTGTCGATTTTATGGAAAACCAATATGGTTGGCATGGAGTTGCACCAAATCAAGAACAACTAGAAGAAGCATTAAAGCAATTGGAGGGCAAGTAATATGGCAAAAGTAGCAACCAGAGAAGCATATGGTAAAGCATTAGCTGAACTTATCCAAAAAGATGATAAAATCTTTGTTTTAGATGCAGACTTATCAAAGTCAACAAAAACAAGCGATGCACAAGCGGTTAAACCAGAACGACATTTTAATATGGGGATTGCTGAAGCAAATATGATGGGTGTTGCGGCTGGTATTGCTTCAGGAGGTAATACGGTGTTTGTTTCGTCCTTTGCAATGTTTGCAGCAGGACGTGCTTTTGAACAAGTTCGCAATTCAATTTGCTATCCTAAATTGAATGTAAAAATATGTGCGACACATGCTGGAATCACTTTAGGTGAGGATGGCGCTAGTCATCAATCAGTTGAAGACATAGCATTGATGCGTTCGATTCCAAACATGAAGGTTTTTCAACCGTGTGATGAAATTGAGACTAAACAAATAATTGAAGCAGTTTCAAAAATTGATGGTCCAGTGTTTGTTCGACTTGGGCGGAGTGGTGTTGAAACAGTGAATGATGAAAATTATCGTTTTGAAATTGGAAAAGGACACATTATGTCCCCTGGTAAAGACTATGCGATTCTTGCTACAGGTGTCTTGGTACAACAAGCACTGCTAGCAAAAGAAATACTCAAAGAAGATGGTCTTGATTTAACGGTTGTCAACATGGCATCCATTAAACCAATTGATGTCGATATGATTATTGAACTTGCAAAAACACATAAAGCAATTATCACTGCTGAAGAACATAATATATATGGTGGTTTTGGCTCTGCTGTTGCAGAAGTTGTTGTCCAACATCATCCACTACCAATGTGTATTATTGGGATTGAAGATACTTTTGGTGAAAGTGGTACACCGGATGCATTGTTAGAAAAATATGGATTAAGTGCAAATCATGTTGCTGATAAAATAAAAGCATTTATTAAGAAGCTCGATTAATTGAGCTTCTTTTTTGGTTGCACCAACATGGCATGTCTGATACTATTATGGCGTTAGATTCAGGTGAAAAATGAAAAAGATATATATTACTATCAGTGTTGTACTCGTTGCGATTTTGGGTGTGGGAACAAAAATTTATGTTGATTCACAAGTATGCCGAGCAGATGGTACTCGCGTTTGTTTTGATGTGGAAACAGGTGCTTTTATATTAGAGGCAAATGCATCACTCACATTGTACTTAAAAACCCAAGAACAGAAACAGTGGTTATTAGAACAACTTAAAGATGATATCGCAAACTATAACATAAGCTTAGAGATAGAAATTATGGATGAATTAACGGCTTGGGAAGCTACTTATCAAATTGATGCGGATGTGTTTTATACGCAAAAACAAGATGCTGCCATGATCTTTGATGATTTACTCGTCATTGATCCAATGATTAGTGATCGTATTTCATTAGATGGATTAGAGCATTTTGTGGATGTTATTAATATGGATGGGTTTAGATTTTTACCTACCACATATCAAGGGTTATTATTTGTTTATAATGAAACACTTTTAGAGCAACTTGGATTTGATGTTTCAAATAAAGATGAAAAAAATAGAATTAAACAGTTGTCAGATTGGGAAGATTTAATAAAGTTAAATGAACAATGGCAACAAGATAAGCCAGTTGTTAATGGTCGTCATTTAACGTCAGTATTCCCATTTACAGTGAGTGAACCATGGCAGTTTTATGCGTTTTTAACATCAAGCGGTTGGCAAATGTTTGAAGATTTAGATGCTTCTGATCCAGATTTTCTCTCAACAGATTTCTATCATTCATTGTTGTTTATTGACAAACTATTTAATACATCATGGGATTTATCAGAGCAAAACAATAGTAGATGGCGCTATGAGCGTGCTTTGATTAATATGGAAGCACCATTTTCCGTTGCTCCAGAATGGTTGGATTGGGATGAAGTTTCACTGTATAACAATCAAATTTATCGATATTCTGCTTTTCCCTCAAATCAATCGGTTGAATTAACCCCATTAGTGAAAGTAGGAGGCTTGGTCATTAGAAATAATGAATTCCCTTCACTTAGTCACAGAATATTTAGCTTGTTATCTAGCCATGACAACATGCAAACCTTAATTGATTCAACAACATGTAATCTTGCAATACCAATTAACCAGTTGGATCAATATGAACTTACTGAAAGTCGAAAAGAAAGAATAAAAGCATTTTCATATAGTGTGAGTGAACCGTTAATTGCATTAGAGAATAATCCAGATATATTAGGTTGGGATTTCTATCTACAAGGACGCGTACATCAAGTCATACTACAAGTATTTGAAAAAGAAATAACAATAGAACAAGCACAAAAACAGTTAGTGGAAGACTACCAACAATGGTATATCCAACATAATCAAAACGGTGATAATGATGCTGAATAATCAATGGGATACATTTTTAAAGGCAGAATTTAATGAAGCATATTTCAAGAAACTATCCGTTTTTTTAAGCGAGCAATATCATCGAAAAACAATCTATCCAAAAAAGGAGGAAGTTTTTTCAGCTTTTGCTTATACTGATTATCCAGATGTAAAAGTTGTGATTTTAGGACAAGATCCCTATCATCAACCAAATCAAGCGCATGGATTGAGTTTTTCAGTTAAGCCTGATGTTATCATTCCGCCAAGCTTAAAAAACATATACAAGGAATTAGTCGATGATTTAAAGATCGATGAACCTTCAAATGGGTGCTTAATTCCATGGGCCAAACAAGGTGTTCTGCTTCTAAATGCAGTATTAACTGTTGAAAGAAACCATGCAAACAGTCATAGAAATCAAGGATGGGAGTTTTTTGCAGATCATGTGATTTCCAAATGTGATGAACATTTAGAACCAATTGTATTTATTTTATGGGGCAGAAACGCTCAAAAAAAAGAGCATCTAATTAAAAACCCAAAGCATCTTATTATTAAGAATGTTCATCCTTCACCACTATCTGTTTATCAAGGTTTTTTTGGTAGTAAACCTTTTAGTCGTGCTAATTCATTTCTACTAGCTAATAACCGTCAACCTATTGATTGGAGTTTTTAATGAAGCCTTTTAAAACATTAAATGATGCACTTAAAGTTCTCTATACACGAACGTCAAAAGAAACGTTTGGTCTGAAGCTTTTTAAGCAATGCATGGAAGACTTGAATAACCCGCAGTTACAACTAAAATGTGTGCATGTTGCAGGAACAAATGGCAAAGGTTCAGTTAGTAATTATGTGACATCAGTCTTAATCGAATCAGATTTTAAAGTGGGTTTGTATACATCTCCGTTTTTGATTACACATCATGATCGATTTCGTATTAACCATTGTTCTATAGATAGTGAACCATTGCTACATTATATTAATCGAAGCTTACCTTATTGGGAACCTTATTCATTGACAATGTTTGAAATCGATACATTAATTGCTATCTGGTACTTCATTGATCAGCATGTGGATTGGGCTGTTTTTGAAGTAGGGCTTGGTGGGCGATTGGATGCAACCAATGTCATCATACCGGAAGTATCTATTATTACAACTATTGGATATGATCACATGGATTTGCTTGGAGATACTTTGGCAGAAATAGCGTATGAAAAAGCAGGTATCATTAAAGAGAATGTTCCTATTGTTACATTTAATAAGTCTAAAGAAGTGTTTGATGTTATTTTTCAAGTTGCAAATCAAAGACACGCTCCTTTAATAACAACCAGTCACATACAGCCATTAATTGAAGATTTATTTGAACAAACTTTTAGGTATGATGGACACATCATCGAATTATCAAGTGGTGCATCCTATCAGCGATTAAATGCAGCACTTGCATTTGAAACGTGTCAATATTTGAGTACTCAGTATCCACAAATTACAATTGATAGTATTCTAAAGGGATTAAAACAAGCTAAATGGCCAGGTCGTTTTGATGCAATATCCAAAGATCCATTGATTGTTGTAGATGGAGCACATAATGAAGAAGGCATAATTGCACTCGTTGAAAATTTTAAACGATTGCCAAAACCAATTATTGTGGTGTTTGCT
This sequence comes from uncultured Erysipelothrix sp., assembly GCA_964350055.1. Classification (GTDB taxonomy): domain Bacteria; phylum Bacillota_I; class Bacilli_A; order Erysipelotrichales; family Erysipelotrichaceae; genus UBA6182. The sequence goes on along the minus strand of CAYGIY010000005.1, from coordinate 1,161 downwards.
GCTTTAGTGGATAAGCCAACAGATAAAATGCTTGCTTTGCTAAAAGATTATGCAAATCATGTTATTGTGACAGAATTTGATTTCTATCGTGCGCAAAAAGCAAAATTACTGGCATATGACGAATCATTTGAAGTAATTGAAAATTACAAAAAAGCACTAAATAAAGCAATCATGATGAGCAATAAAGGGTGTGTTGTGGTGTGTGGTTCTTTATATTTTATTTCACAGGTGTATAATACGATTGTAGTTGAATCAAAAAGAGGGTAAGTTATGGCATTATTTCTTCAGATCTTAACATGTCTTATTATTATAATGTTAGGTTTTTTATCTTTTAAGTTTTTTCCATTAAAAATAACAACTAGAAATTTAACATTAGCAGCAATGCTGGTTGTGTTGTCCGTTGCACTGCAGTTTTTCTCGGTTATGATTCCATTATTTGGATTTCCAAGCTTGAGAATAGATTTCTTACAGCTTCCTTTGATGATTATTGGGGTGCTTCTAGGACCTACTTGGGCTTTTGTTTCTGGTATTGTTCAAGATATACTTGGACTTGTTGTTACACCTACAGGGTTTCCATTTTTTGGATTTATGCTTAATAAAGTTTTGGTTGGTATGATACCTGCGGTTTTATTTTTAAAGAAAGATAAAATCAATAATCAAACCATCCACAAAGTTGTATTGGCATTACTTGGTTTGTTTTTGGTGGGGTCATTGAGTTATTTGTGGTTGACCAATGAAATTATTGTCGAGCAATCACAGATTGAAATAACCACAACAATCAAACTAACCATATCATTGATTACAATCGTGCTCATTTGTACATTAGGTTTGTTTGTAGCAACTTCAAAAAAGAAGTACGTCAAGACAGTCATCCCTGTCGCCTTTTGGACATTGTCTGTTTTACTAGTGGAAGTGATAGTACAACTATTTCTAACGCCAACTTGGTTAAGTGCGATGTATGGTATTCCTGTTTTAATTAGTTTTCTAGTACGTGTTGTTAAAGCAGCTGTCATGATACCGCTAATGATGTTTGTTGGCTATGCTATTTTGCAATTATTGCATAAACTTCGAATTTTAAACTAAAGATTAAGTTGATTTTTTATTTAGTTGCTAAAATAATACATCAAGCAAGAATGTTATCATTTTTCAACGCTATTGAGT
>CAYGIY010000004.1:0-31704 GCA_964350055.1 uncultured Erysipelothrix sp. | reverse complement strand
TAATCTTAAAATATCGGTTGCATTGAGCAAAAAAATTACACATTTACTCACTTTTGATTTATAATAGTATGGCAAGTAAAGGGGCGTTTTTTTATGAGCAACTCAAGCCATCCCCAACTCAAGTTGGCCATGGTCCTAAAAGCACATCAATTATCGAAACAAAGTGATAGTGTCATCACCGTAAAAGATGTGCATGCATGTGTATTAAAAAAATGGAAACGTGAATCACCACGACGATTTCATCAAGCAATCTTTGATGTTTTTTCGTGTTCTTTAGATGACGTGATTCAAGCTATGATCAAAGATTCTATAACAAGATCAATCAAAGCCCCATTAAGTGATTATGATGATGTAATTGGAGGTTCTAAATGAAAAAAAATAAATCTAGATTGGGTGTCTTTTTAGTCACCATCATTGCCATATTTGTCTTAATAGGCGTTTATAGCAATGATGTCGCTGATAATATGACACTAGGACTCGATCTACAAGGTGGGTTTGAGATCGTGTATGAAGTATCCCCACTTGAAAGTGGCGATAGTTTGCCATCTATGGCGGCTGTAGCCCGTTCAGTCAGTAAACGTATCGATGTATTGGGTGTAAGTGAACCTCAAATTATTATCGAAGGCGATGATCGTATTCGGGTACAGCTAGCGGGTGTATCGGATCAAGATCAAGCACGTCGGATTATTTCGGCGACAGCAAACTTAACATTTCGCGATGTCAATGATAACTTATTGGCCGATGCTACCATTCTAGTTGAAGGTGGTGCGACTTTAGGATTTGAAAATGGCAGACCTGTTGTTAGCTTACGCGTTTCTGATCAAGATGCATTTTACGCATTAACACAAAAAGTATCACAAATGGCAACAAGTAATAACCTGATTGTAACTTGGCTTGATTTTGAAGAAGGCGATTCTTATGCAGATGAGCGCAACAAAGAAGCCACAGGACAACAAAAATATATTTCAGCAGCACGTGTTGAAAGACCAATTCGAGGTGATGCTGTGATTTCTGGATCATTTAGCGATAGTGAAGCACGTGAGTTAGCGGATCTTATTAACTCAGGTTCATTGCCAGTTCAAATGACTGAATTATATTCTAACGTTGTGAGTGCAGAGTTTGGATTAACAGCTTTCTCTCAAACCATCACAGCAGGATTTTTAGGAATTGCACTCGTCATGGTTGCCATGATTATTGCCTATAAACTGGCAGGAGTTGTGAGCGCCATTATGTTGGCGCTGTATGTGTTTGTTGTATTCTTTATTTATAACTCAATGGGTGGTGTCTTTACACTTCCAGGGATTGCCGCATTGGTACTTGGTGTTGGTATGACGGTGGATGCTAATATTATTACCTTTGAGCGAATCAAAGACCAATTGTATTTAGGCAAGAAGATGGAAACATCTGTAAGAGAGGGACATCGTTTGGCCTTCTGGACCATTTTTGATAGTCAATTTACAACATTTATTGCAGCGATGATCATGTATATCTTTGGTACCGGTGCAATTAAGGGATTTGCAACGATGTTGATTGTCACGGTTATTGTAACCTTAGCACTTAATGTCTTCTTTACCAAATTCTTGATATTGTTGCTTGTTAAATCACCTAACTTCACTGCAAAAGTACCCTTATTCCCAATTAAAAAAGAACATATACCAGATATTTCTAAAGGAGAAGAACAGTCTTACTTTGGACCATTTAGAAATTTAGATTTTATCAAAATTAGTAAGAAATTAGCAATCTTCACAGGTAGTGTCATGCTCATTGGCTTTTTATTCTCTGGATTTCACGTGTTTAATGGTGAAGGACCATTAAACTTAGGGATTGATTTTTCTAGTGGAACCAAAATCACAATGGTCAGTGATGATGGATTTGATATTGCCACTGTACGTGAAGAATTTGCACAATTTGGCTATGATAGTGTTCGTGTTCAACTTTCTGGGGATGATATTGCTTATGTCACCACCCAAGAAACAGAAACAACTGAAAATCTAGCAGCATTAAAAGCATATATATTAGAAACTTATGGACATCCAGCAAATGATGTGGTGGTGACCCCTGTGGTTGGTCGAGAACTGGTCAACACAGCGGTTATCCTATCGATTGTTGCTTGGCTATTGATGATGGTGTATATCACGATCCGTTTTGAATGGGATTATGCTATTGGAACAATCATGGCACTGGTTCATGATATTCTTATTGTCTTGGCTATATTTGCCATCTTTAGATTTGAAGTTAATATTGAGCTGATTGCTGTTGTTTTAGCCATCATTGGTTATTCTGTTGATGATTCGATTGTTGTGTTTGATCGCATTCGTTATACCGTACGCAATTGGCCAAAACCACATATCTCGAAAAAGGATTATGTTCAAATTGTCAATGAGTCATTACAAAGCACATTATTCCGTTCATTATTTAACACATTTACAACCGTGCTACCAATCATGGCATTATTGATGATTGGATCACGTGAAATATTTGAATTTAACATTGCTATGTTTATTGGTCTAATTGCGGGAGCTTATTCATCCATAGTTATTTCATCAATGTTATGGTTGTTCATTCGCTTGCATAAAAAACCAAAGGCAAGAAAAGTAAGAACAAGAAGTAAAGAAGAACTTGATGAAATGACCATCATTGGAATTAACGACTAAAAAGGGAACATTCCCTTTTTTTAAAGAAAGGACAATGACAATGCATCATCCATACACACAAACGATGCTTCAAGCCATGGGGCTTTTAAAACAAGAAATAAAAACAATCAATCAACCCATTGCACTTGAATTAGATGATATCTTTTTTGAAGCAATCATGCTCATTCAAACAGCAATCAAAAATAACCAAAAGATCTTTGTAGCTGGGGATTATGATGCGGATGGCATTTGTTCAACTACTATTTTAGTTCGTCTCTTTCGTCAAATGGGTGCTGAAGTAGGTTATTATATCCCAGATCGCATCAAAGAAGGGTATGGCTTAAACCTTGATATAGCAACATCTGTTGTCAATAAAGGGTATGATTGTATTGTCATGGTTGATAATGGGGTCGGAGTACATGATGTTCATGCTTATTTAAAAGCACATGATAAAACAGTGATTGTCATTGACCATCACACGATTGAAGCAACACCACAAGTGGATTGTTTGATTCATCCCGATGTCTTATCCGATGACTATGACACCTTATGTGGTGCAGGATTAAGTCATTGTTTAGCACAAGCAGCAGGTCTTGATGATGATGTTACAATTCAGCTAGCTGCAGTTGCTACAATCGGTGATTTAATGCCGTTAAGAAAATTCAATCGACAACTTGTAAGACAAGGATTGCTGATTATCAATGATCATCCGATGTTACACCTAAGTAATTTACTCAAAAAACAAGTGGTCGATGAAGAAGACATTGCGTTTTTAGTTGTCCCTAAACTCAATGCAGTCGGTCGTTTATCAGATTTAGCCAATGTCAACAATGTCGTTGCTTTTTTACTTAATGAAGACACATCACAAGTGCTCAGCTTTATTGAATCACTAGAACAACTCAACCAAACCCGCAAAGACATGTTAAAGCAAATGCTTGTGATCGCACTAGAACAGATTAATGGTGATGCCTTTAATTTTATTGTCGATGAGCGTTTTCATGAAGGCATTGTGGGTATTTTAGCGGGACACATTGCTCGAAGCACCCAAAAGCCAACACTCGTTGCAACAATCAAAGGGGACACAATCAAAGGCTCTTTACGAAGTGAACACATTGATGTGTTTGCTCTGATGAATAAACATTCTGATGCGATTGCACACTTTGGTGGTCATGCCAAAGCAGCAGGGATTGAGGTTAAAAAGGCTGACTTTGAGCGCTTTAAATCAATGATTCTCAATGATTTAAAGCACAATCCACCCATGATTGAAACAAAGGATATCCTTGAGCTTGATCATGAAATCATTGACATGACTGGTATCAAAGAGTTTGAGTCCTTTCGTCCCTTTGGAATGGGATTTGAAAGACCAACCATAAAACTATCCCATTGTCGTGTAATACGAAGAAATCACTTACCTAAACACAATCTGTCCAAGTGGATCTTGCAGTTTCCTAATGCTCAAGTTGAGGCCATTAGTTTTGATGAAGTGGATGAGGTAATTCAAGCTGCCCAATACATCACTTGTATCGGGACATTGGCTTATAAACCATACAATGGTTATGAAAAAATAGTGCTGCGCATAGAAAATATTCAAGCGTCAGATAGTGTATAAACTTGAATTTTGTTATAATACAACCATGGAGGCACAAGTATGAATATCAAAGATTATATTGCAGACATTCCTGATTTTCCAATTGAAGGAATCTTATTTAGAGACATTACACCGCTGATGGCGGATGGTGATGCCTTTGTTGAAGTGACCAATCAAATGCTTGAATTTGCTAATCAAGTAAATGCTGAAGTCATTGTAGGACCTGAATCTCGTGGGTTTATTTTTGGATGCCCTGTGGCTTATGCAAAAAACATTGGGTTTGTTCCTGTTAGAAAACCAGGGAAACTACCTCGTGAGACAGCATCGTATAAGTATGAGCTAGAATATGGTCACAATGAACTTCATATCCATAAAGATGCCATTAAACCAAATCAACGAGTATTAATTGTGGATGATTTACTGGCAACAGGTGGAACGATTGAAGCAACCATTGCATTGGTTCATGAATTGGGTGGGATTGTCGTTGGATGTTGTTTCTTAATTGAACTCACAGACTTAAATGGTCGTGATAAGATTAAAGATGTCCCTATCTTTGCAGCCATTTCATACTAAGACATACCTATGGTTTCATCAGTTGGTTCAGTCACTGAACAAGACGTTTTAACTGCCGTCAAAGAGTACATCACAGATAAAACAGACATCGCGTTTATTGAAAAAGCGATGGTTTTTGCTCGTGAAAAGCATGAAGGTCAGCTTCGTAAAAGTGGCGATCCTTATGTCACTCATTTACTTAGTGTCGGCAAAATATTAGCAGAACTTCGTGCTGGTCCAACAACCATTGTTTCTGGTGTTCTTCATGATATTTTAGAAGATACCGAAACGCAAAAAAGTGTGATTGAAAAAGAATTCAACAGTGAAATTGCAACGATTGTCGAAAGCGTCTCAAAAATTGGGAATATCCAGTTTAAAGATGAGAAAGAATATTTAGCAGAGAATCATCGCAAAATATTCATTGCAATGGCCAAAGACATTCGTGTGATATTAGTTAAGCTTGTTGACCGTTTGCATAATATGCGAACATTGCAGTTTCAACCAGAAGAAAAACAAAAGAAAATTGCTAGAGAAACCTTGGATGTGTATGCACCAATTGCGCACCGTTTAGGGATTAGCGAAATAAAAAATGAACTAGAAGACTTAAGTTTTCATTATTTGCATGCAGATCAATACTATGAAATAGCCAAAATGGTCGAGATGCGCAAAGCAGAGCGTGACCAACAAGTACAAGATATGATTGGTGATATTTCAGAACTATTAAGTGAACATCGCTTGCCACATCGGATTTTTGGACGATCAAAACATTTATATAGCATTTATAAGAAAATGACAGTCAAACAAAAACGCTTTGATGAAATATTGGATTTACTTGCCATTCGTATCATAACCGAAGAAGAAGTGAACTGTTATGAAATATTAGGATACATACATGCAAAATACAGACCCATTCCAGGTCGTTTAAAAGATTATATTGCAATGCCAAAAATGAACATGTACCAATCCTTACATACGACTATTGTCGGTGAAGATGGTCATATTTTTGAAGTGCAAATCCGAACCGAACGCATGGATGATATTGCAGAGCGTGGGATTGCTGCTCATTGGCGTTATAAAGAAGGTGCAATCACCAGTCAAGCAAAAGAACAAAAAGAAATTGAAGAAAAATTGGCATGGTTTAGAGATTTCAATCATTTAATGACCGATCCTGATGAAGATGCTCAAGGCTACATGGATGTTTTACAAAAAGATATTTTTGAAGCAAATGTCTATGTGATGACGCCAAAAGGACGTGTCATTGATTTTCCAAATGGCGCGACACCGATTGATTTTGCATATCGTATTCATACCGATGTTGGGCATGCAACCATTGGTGCGATTGTCAATGGTGTGCTTGTTCCATTAAACACCCCTTTAAAAACAGGGGATGTGGTTCAAATTAAGACAACCAAACAACCAAGTGGACCTTCAGAGGATTGGCTAAAGATAGTTAAGACCAGTCATGCTCGTAATAAGATTCGTAATTTCTTTCAAAAGAAGGAAGAACAAGAGAAAAAGCAATACGTTCATAAAGGTGAGCAAATATTCAAAGAAGAAGCAAAACGCCGTAATTTAGAACCGAGTGAATTATTAATCAAAGCAAAAATCGAACCCGTGCTCAACGGCTTTAGAATGAAACATGTGGATGACTTATATTATGCCTTGGCTGTTAAATCATTGACACCAAATTCTGTCTTTGAAAAACTAACGGATTCTCGTAAATCATTGCTAGATTCACTAAGTTTAGGCAAGCTATTCACCAAACCACAACAAAAAAAGACCATATCAAAATCAGGTATTCGTGTCAGTGGTGTCGATAGCATGATGATTTCACTATCAGGATGTTGCAGTCCGGTATATGGTGATCCTATCATTGGCTATATTACCAAAGGACAGGGTGTTAAAGTGCATCGTATTGATTGTCCTAATATTGTTAGTGAAACCAAACGTCTGATTGATGTGTATTGGGATGAAGAATTTCAAAGTGGTAAATATGAGGTGCAACTTCAAATTTTAGCAAATGACCGTAGCTTTTTACTTACTGATTTGGTCACAATCGTCTCACAGCAAAAAGCGGGACTTAACATGGTTAATTCAAGCATCAATGATGACAAAGTCACCGCAACAACCATCATGAAAGTGGTGGTCGATCACGCCGATCATTTATCATCCTTGATTGCGAATTTAAGAAAAGTAAACAGTGTCATTTCTGTTGACCGCGTGACTTTATAAGCATAAACGAATCGACTCTTTAGTCGATTCGTTTCTTTGTTGTGACCTGTTCGTGTATAATTATATGTAGAAGAGTATTGAATCATCAATCCAGGAGTAATTATGCACACCCACAACTATCAGTCAATTTTGAGATATTTACCTCAGGCTTTTGCCTACCATAAGATTATCAAAGACGAAAACGGACAAGTGGTTGACTACATATTTTTAGATGTCAATCCTTCATTTGAGAAAATGACAGGGTTAAAAAAAGAAGACATTCTTAACCAACCTATCACCACTGTTTTTTTAGACTTTAACCAATCATCATTTAATTGGTTAAGGGTTTATGGTGAGGTCGCAACAACTCAAAAGACCATATCATTTCAACAATATTCAGAAGTTTTAGATAAGACTTACGATATCACAGCTTTTAGTGATCAAGTCGGATATTTTGCAACAGTGTTTACAGAAATCACAGATACCGTAAATGAAAAAGATGCATTTAAAGTGATACTAGAAGTCTTTGAAAATGTCATCAACAAACCATCTTTGACCATTGATTATCATGAGATTACCAGTGCTGTCTATAATATTGCAGACGCTGCTTTTGCGGCATTAAACATATACAATAATGAAAGAACTGGCTTTGAAACCATGGCTATTGTTGGTGATCAATCCATTATTTCTCATGTTGAAAGTATGATGAACATGACACTCATTGGTCATCAATGGGCTTTTGATTATGTTAAATATGACCGTCTTGCACTTTCACAGCATGCACACTATAATCGTATGCATGATTTAATTGGTGATACCATTGAACACAAGATCATTGATGAGATTGAAACACTAACACAATGTGGTGAAGTACATGTCTTTAACATCATTGATGATGCCGCTATATTGGGTGATTTCACCATCTTTATGACTAAGGGTAAAAGTTTAAAGAATCATGATTATATCAAAATGTTTTGCGATATCATTGGGGAATACCTTGATCGTAAAAACATGGAAATTCTACTTTATGAAAAGACCGATGAGTTGGAAGGATTTTTCAATGTGAATCTAGACTTATTGGCGATTGCTGACACCAAAGGTCATTTTATCAAGCTTAATAAAGCTTGGCAAGATATTTTAGGGTATTCACTGGATGTACTATTAAACACATCTTACTGGGATTTTATCCATCCTGATGATTTAGAAATAACTGCAGAAGCTGTTTCAAGACTTGATCAAAACAAAGAACTAATCAATTTTGTTAATCGTTATCGCGCCTATGATGGTTCTTATAAATACATAGAATGGCGTACCCATCCAAAAGAAGGCGTTCTCTATGTGGCTGCACGTGATATCAGTGACCATATTAGTATTGAGCAAGCGCTAAAAGTAAGTGAACGTCGCTTTCGTTTGTATACAGAAAAAGCACCTTTGGGTGTCTTTATCACCAATACAAAAGGAGAGTATATTGAAGTCAATGAAGCGGCTTGCCAGATGAGTGGCTACTCTAAAAAAGAACTGATGTCGATGTCAATTGGAGATTTTGTAGCACCGGAATTTCTTGAACAAGGAGCCATGATATTTGAAAAAGTAATTGATCAACAATCCGATGATAAAGTGGAAGCAGAAATATTAGGGTTAAAGAAAGATGGGCAACGCTATTGGATGAATCTGTCCGCTTTGAAACTAAATGATGATGAAATCATTGGTTTTGCTCATGACATAACAGAGAAGAAAGCAATTCAAAAAAAAACAATTCAAGAACATGAGCAGATGTTGTCAATCTTTGATGGGATGAATGCTTTGATCTATGTGATTGATCTTGATACTTATGAAATACTATTTATTAATAACTTTGGAAAAGAACAATTTGGTGATGTCATCGGTCAGATATGCTACAAGGCAATTGGGCCACACATTATGTCACCATGTCCATCATGCAAAAAAGAACAACTAAAACATGATGTAGACACAAGCATCCATTATGAACGCTATAATAAAAAATCAGAGAAATGGTTTCAATGTCAAGATAACATGATTAAGTGGTCAGATGATCGTTTAGTGAAATTACATGTTGCCTATGATATTACAGATAAAAAAATGATGGAACAACAATTATTTGTTGAAAAAGAACAGTTTAAAACAACATTATTATCTGTCAGTGATGGCATTATTGCGACCGATGATCAATCAAAAATCACAGTTATCAATGAGGTTGCACAGCAACTTACAGGATATAGTGAAGATGAAGCTGTGGGCAAATACTTAGATGAAGTATTTGTTGTAATCAATGAAACAACTAGAGAATCCATTGGCAACCTAGCACAAACCGTGCTTAATAGTGGACAAGCCATGGAAATCGAAGGACCTGCATTATTAATTACAAAAGATGGCTTAGAGATTAGTGTTGATGATGGTGCAGCACCCATTGTCAATAAACAAGGAAAAATGACGGGTGTTGTGATTGTATTTAGAGATTACTCCGATAAACGTGAGAAGCAACGTCAGGTTGAATTTTTAAGTTATCATGATTATTTAACAGGATTGTATAATCGTCGATACCTAGAAGACTCCATGTTACGCATGGATACACCAAGAAGCTATCCATTTAGTATTTTAGTGTTGGATGTCAATGGCTTAAAACTAACCAATGATGCTTATGGCCACAACATGGGTGATCAACTCATTAAAGCGGTTGCTAAAGTGGTGCGACAAGCATGCCGTAGAGATGATATTATGGCTCGTACAGGTGGGGATGAATTTGTAGTATTGCTACCAAATACAAACTCAGAGGAAGCAGTCGCGATTAAAAATAGAATCAACACACTTGCTAGTGAAGTAAAACTTGATTCTGTCATTATCTCATTGGCAATTGGTGTTGCAACAAAAACAAGAGAAACACAAGACATTCAAGATGTTCTTAAAGAAGCAGATAACAATATGTACCGCAACAAAGTTCAACATGGTAAGACGATGCGTAATCAAACCATTGAAACACTCTTAAGAAACATCAATTCTAAGTATGATCGTGAACAAATCCACACCGAGCGTGTTGCTCAGTATTGTGAGGCAATTGCTCATGCGTTAGATTTAAATCAAGGACAAGTCAACGAAATTAATGCGCTTGCAATTCTACATGATATTGGTAAAATTGCGATTTCCCCTGATATTCTCAATAAAAATGAGTCTTTGACAGATAAAGAGTGGGAGATAATCAGACAACATCCCTTAACAGGCTATAATATTCTGAAAAATGTTGAAGAATACGCAAACTTAGCAGAAGCGGTGTTGTATCATCATGAACGTATCGATGGATCAGGTTACCCTAGTGGTCTAAAAGGTCCAGAAATTCCATTGTACTCACGAATCATTGCCATTGCGGATGCATATGAAGCGATGACTGCGTTGGGTTCTTATCAAAAACCAAAAACAAAAGAGGAGGCCATTGCTGAGTTAAGACGATGTGCTGGCACTCATTTTGATAAAGAACTGGTTGAAATTTTTATCAATGATGTGTTGTTGTAAAATTTGGTAACTGACATTGATTGAAAATCATGTGTTAGCTATGCTAAAATAGTGCATATCCTATGAACAAAAGAAGGATGATTTTGCAATTTAGAGAGAAACGGATTTGCTGCAACGTTTTATGTGGATTCATCTGGGACATTTGTGAGGAATGACTTTTGAAATGCAGTAGGAAGTCACGTGTTGCAACGTTAACGCAATGAGTGCATACTCAATGAGTATGAATTAAGGTGGTACCGCGCACAAGCGTCCTTAGATGGCGCTTTTTTTTATAAAAAACAAGGAGAATATCGATGAGCGAATTTCAAGCCCCTCGGGGAACAAGTGATTTATTTGATCAAGACATGCGTACATGGCAGTTGATTGAAGATGTCATCAATCAATTCATGCATGTTTACCATATTGGGAAAATGCAAACGCCTGTGTTTGAACACACAGAAGTCTTTTTAAGAAACAATGAAGCAAGTGATGTTGTCAATAAAGAAATGTACACTTTTTTAGATAAAGGGGGACGTTCTTTAACATTACGTCCTGAAGGAACTGCTGGCTTGATTCGTGCTGTGGCGCAACACAAGCTGTATAACACACCAGAGGGATTACTGAAGTATTATTACTTAGGACCGAATTTCCGCTATGAGCGCCCTCAAAAAGGCCGCACACGCATCCATCATCAGTGTGGTGTAGAGTACATTGGCGTTAAAAGTCCAATTGTTGATGCTGAGGTCATTCATTTAGGTGTCCAACTACTTCAAGCCATTGGCATTGATGATATTAAGGTTCTAATCAATACACTGGGTGATCAAGCGAGTCGTGATGATTACCGCTTACGCTTAACCAAGCATTTTAAACCGGTTGTTGGTGAATTATGTGAAGATTGCCAGCGGCGTTATGTTCAAAATCCACTGCGGATATTGGATTGTAAAGTAGATCAAAATCACCCATCATTTTTATCCGTACCATCGATGAGTGAGTCCGTAAATCCAACAAGTCAAACTTACTTTCAAGCCGTTATTGACCAACTCCAATCACTTGGTGTTGATATTGAAATTAGTGAGCAACTCGTAAGAGGGTTGGATTATTATACAGACACTGTCTTTGAAATTATGAGTAACTCACCAGAAATGGGCGCACAATCCACTCTACTTGGTGGCGGACGCTACGATGGTTTGCTGGCTGCCTTTAATGGACCAGAACAATCTGGCATCGGCTTTGGTATGGGCATTGAACGAATCATGGTCGCTGCTAATGCCATGGGCATTGAGTTTGATAATAAAGATGAAGTGGATGTGTATGTTATGCCCTTAGATCAACAAGAAAGCTTGGCACACCAACTCACAACTTTATTAAGACAACATGGCTATCGTGTTGAAATGGATTATGCAGGTCGCTCAATGAAATCACAATTTAAAAGTGCAGAACGCTTAAGTGCTCAAGTCATCCTATTTGTTGGTGAAAGTGAAGCATCCAAGCAAGTGGTAAGCATCAAAGACACAACCACACAGCTACAATCAGAAGTACCTTTTGATCAATTGGTTGACACCATTGATCAACTATTCTTGCCAAAACAGGAGAATCATCATCATGATTAATCGTGAGAAATACAACCTTGATTTTACAACAGCAGATATCAACACCCATGTGCAAGTACTAGGCTGGGTCAGTAAACGTCGTAATTTTGGTGACTTGGTGTTTATGGACATTCGTGATCGTTCAGGCATCATGCAAGTGGTGTTTAATGAACATGTCAGTCATCTTGCTAAAGATATTAAAAATGAATTTGTTGTACTTATTAGTGGCAAACTTCAGCGTCGTCAAGATGTTAATCCATCAATCCCAACAGGGGAGTTAGAAGTCATCGTCACTGATTGTGAAGTAATCTCAAAAGCAAAACAAACACCAATGATTATTGCAGATCAAACCGATGCCTTAGAAGAATTACGTCTTAAGTATCGTTACTTGGATTTGCGTCGTCCGCTTATGCAAGAGAAACTCATCAAACGTGCAAAAGTAGTTCGTGCTATTCGCAATTATCTTGATGATCAAGGCTTTGTTGATATCGAAACACCATTACTAACAAAATCAACACCAGAGGGATCACGTGAGTATTTAGTGCCATCACGTGTGCATCCAGGTGAATTTTATGCGCTTGCCCAATCCCCACAAATCTTCAAACAAATGCTCATGATTGCTGGATTTGAACGTTATTATCAAATTTCTCGCTGTTTTAGAGATGAAGATTTACGTGCTGATCGTCAACTTGATTTTACCCAAGTGGACATTGAAGCTTCTTTTATGGACAAAGAACATTTGTTTGCGCATATGGAAGCCATGATGAAAGAGGTTGTGTTTGCGGTTGATCAAAAAGAATTAAGCATTCCATTTGATCGTCTAACCTTTAAAGAAGCCATGGATCAGTATGGTTCTGATAAACCAGATACGCGTTTTAAGATGAAACTACAAAGTGTCAATCATCTATTTGATGATACCGAGTTTGCTTTATTTGCTTCTATATTAAAACAAGGTGGTGTCATTAAAGCGCTACAAGTTTCAAATATGGCGTCCATATCACGTAAAGGTATCGATGAGCTAACCGCATTAGTCAAGAAATATGGCGCACAATCATTAATCGTACTCAAAGTAGTCAATCAAGAACTATCGGGTTCAATCAAAAAGTTCTTGTCTTTAGAACAAGAACAAGCGATTCTCAAACACTTTGATGCTCAAGACAATGATCTGTTGTGTTTTGTTGCTGATCAATGGGAAAGAGCATGCATTGGAGCAGGGGCACTACGCTCATACTTTGGCCAGCAGCTTGTTGAGTTTACACCAAACCAATACAACTTTGTTTGGGTTCACGATATGCCGATGTTTGAAATGGATGAACAAGACAATCGTTTGGTTGCAAGACATCATCCATTTACGTCACCAAAACCAGAATTTATGGCCACATTAAAGGAAAAACCATTGGATGCAATAGCCAATGCCTATGATTTGGTGTGCAATGGTTTTGAAGTAGCTGGTGGTTCACAACGTATTTATGACATGGAACTACAAAAAACTGTGTTTGAATTGATTGGCTTTACCCAAGAACACATCAAAGAGCGCTTTGGCTTTTTTGTGGATGCCTTTGAGTATGGAACACCACCACATGGTGGCATTGCTTTTGGACTTGATCGCTTGGTCATGGTGCTTACTCATGCTGAATCATTGCGTGATGTCATTGCATTTCCAAAGAATGCATCGGCACGTTGTCCACTCACACAAGGACCATCAACTGTCACTCAAAAACAACTTGAAGAGCTCCATATTCAAATCACACCTAAAAAAGATAACAAGGACAAGTAATTGTCTTTTGTTTTTTTAAGTAACTTGGTGATGTTGAGCAAATTTCAATTTGAATTATGTCAAAATGTGGTATAATGATGACGACCCAAAAGGAATTATTATTTCCAACACATCGATATAGGGAATCTGGAAGTTGAGCATGTGAGTGAAAGCCTAGTCTAACTAGGAATCCTAAATCTTGCCACAGGATACCCACCTGGTAAAATCAGGGAATATATCAGCCCTTTTGGGTGTTATAAAGAAAATTAAAGAAGAAGGAGTGGCTTTATGACCGATTTTTGGGCTAGTATTATCAGTTTAGTAGTGGGATTAGTCATCGGTGGAGGATTAGGATTCTACTTCACAAGACAGTATATTACCAAGCAAATCAAAGAGAATCCACCAATCAATGAAAAAATGATTCGGGCGATGTTTTTGCAAATGGGAAGAAAACCTTCTGAAGCTCAAATTCGGCAAATCATGAAGAGTATGCAACAGCATAAATAACACTTGCTTAACAAGCATTAAGGCCAAGACTCACGTCAACGGCCTTTTTATTTCAAAGGGAGATTATATGGACGACATCATCAGTATCGCAATCATTGGACCTGGAAAAATTGCGCCACGCTTTGTAAAGGGGGCGGGTTTTGTTGATTCTGCCCATATTATCGGGGTATATGGCCGCACCAAAGAAAAAGCGATTGCATTTGCAAGAAAATACAACATTGCAAAAGTCTATCAAACCATGGAAGAATGTTTACATGATCAACAAGTTGATTTGGTGTACATTGCCACACCACCTCAAACGCATCGCGACATCATTTTTGCGTGTTTATCTGCTAAAAAACATGTTCTTTGTGAGAAGCCAATGCTATTTAAAACTCAAGACATCTTGGATATGATGGCATTAGCCAAGTCTTCCAATTGTTTATTGATGGAAGCGCAAAAAGCGCCATATCTACAAACGACACAATGGTTAAAACAAGCAATTCAAGATGGACAGTTAGGTGATATTGTCTATGTTGAAGCAAGTTATGGTTATGATGGGTCTCATTTTGATCAAGATCACTGGGCATTTGATCGTGAAAGTGGCGGGTCACTTTGGGATGTTGGGGTATATCCGATATCATTTTTCTTGACTGTGATTGATGATGAAATTGAATCATTTTCAAAAGAAGTCATTAAGCATCCGCGTGGTAGTGATTCCTTTGGACATTTGCAGTTAAAAACTAAAAATCAAACAATCGCTTCATTAAGCTCAAGTTTAATTAACAATCAAGTAAACACAGCACGTATCTATGGGACCAAAGGCATGGTATTAATTGAAAACTTTTGGAAAGCGACACAACTCACTTGGGTTAAAGATACGGGTGAGATTTCAACCTTATCATTTGATGACCCAACTGATTTTGCACCATACATTGCCCATGCCATCATGTGCATAAAAAAAGGACTTGTTGAAAGTCCAATTTATCATCATAAACATTGGTTAGAGCAAGTTCGTCTTATTACATCCAAGTAATTTTACGTTCTTCTTTTTTTAGTAAACGTTTGATGTTTTCATGGTGACGATAGATAACAATCACGGCAATCAGTAAAAACGATGCACTATAAAGGATGTTATCTTGTAGTAAAAACAAAGATATTGTCGAAACTGTCACAAATGTCATCGATGCTAAGGAAGCCATTTTAAATAGCTTAAGCATTCCAAAAAATGTAACAAGTGCAATCAACACAATGAAGATGCCATTTTGTTCGATAAACAATGACAACCCCAATAAATAACCCGCGGCTGTTGAAACAGCCTTTCCGCCTTTAAACTGTGCAAAGATTGGATAGCAATGTCCCAAACTAGCTGCAATACCAGCATAAACGGCAATGTTTTTGTCTGTTAACCAAACAGCAATGAGCATGGCAACCAGTGCTTTTGATAAATCTAAAACAGCCACGCTTAATCCTGCCTTCTTACCTAAGACACGACCGGCATTACTGGCGCCTAGATTACCAGAACCATGCTTTCTAATGTCAACTTTATAAAAAGTTTTCCCCACGATTAAGGACCAAGGAATTGATCCAAATAAGTAGCCCAATAAGAGGGCAATCGCTATTTCCATTGTTTCACCTCATCATTATTTTATCATAAAGCAAGCAAAATAACACAATTCTGTTGAATTCTCACAATCCTTACTATTTAAAAGCAACCGCTGATTTTGTATAATAAGACATGAAGGTAAGATATGACAAAAAATAACAACACGTATAACGAATCAAGTATTGAAATATTAGAAGGGTTGGTTGCTGTCCGCAAACGCCCTGGCATGTATATCGGCTCGAGCGATGTTCGAGGGCTTCACCATCTTGTTTGGGAAATCCTTGATAATGCCATCGATGAAGCACTAAATGGTTATGGTAATAAAATTACTGTGACAATTGAAAGTGACGATACGATAAAAATTGAAGATGAAGGACGTGGCATGCCAACAGGGAAACATGCTTCTGGTGTTTCCACATTGGAAGTTATTTTTACGGTGCTTCATGCAGGCGGTAAGTTTTCAAATCAAGGAGGCTACAAAACCAGTGGTGGTCTTCATGGCGTAGGGGCAAGTGTTGTCAATGCGCTATCGAGTTGGTTAGAAGTCACTGTATACTACAACAATAAAATAAGCTTTATGCGATTTGAAAAAGGTGGCTCTAAGAAAACGCCACTTAAAGTACTAGGAAATACAAATAAGACGGGCAGTGTTGTTCGTTTTCAATTTGATCAATCCATCATTACCAATGCCATTTTTCAAGCTGACATCATTGCGCAACGATTAAGAGAAAGTGCCTATCTTCTTGATGGTGTGCAGTTTCATTTAATTGATCAACGCTCAAAGAAAAGTGAAACATTCGCTTTTAAAGATGGTTTGGTGCGGTTTTGTGAAGACATCAATGAAAACAAAGACGTGTTGCATCAACCCATCATCATCAAAAAAATGATCAATGATATCCAAGTGGATGTTGGTATTCAATGGACAACCAATTACCAAGAAGAAATATTCTCATTTGTTAATCTGGTACGAACCAAAGATGGTGGCACTCATGAAGTTGGATTAAAAACAGCTCTGACAAAAGCAATGAATGATTTTGCACGTAAAAATCAATTGCTCAAAGAAAAAGATAAAAACTTTGATGGTCAAGACATCCGTGAAGGAATGACCGCCATTTTAGCCTGTCGAATACCAGAAGGCATCTTGCAATTTGAAGGTCAAACCAAGGGAAAACTTGGTACCGTTGAAGCAAAATCAGCTGTTGAAAATGCCGTGTATGAATTGTTTTATTTTGCGCTTGAAGAAAACCGCTATTTTTCAATTGAACTGATCAAGAAAATTCAACGAGCCGTGATTGCCAAAGAAGCAGCAAAAAAAGCACGTGAAGAAGCTCGTAAAGGAAAAACCAATGGAAAGTCCTCACGAGGTTTAGCAGGGAAACTGGCACCTGCTCAGCAAAAAAATAAAACACGAAATGAATTATTCTTAGTGGAAGGTGATTCCGCTGGTGGTAGCGCCAAACAAGGACGAGACAGTAAATTTCAAGCCATTTTGCCACTGAGAGGGAAAGTCTTAAACACCGAAAAAGCATCACTGTCTGATGTGTTAAAAAATGAGGAACTATCTTCAATTATTTACGCCATCAATGCAGGCGTTGCCCAGGAGTTTGTTTTAGAAGACTGTGCTTATGATAAGGTGATTATCATGACTGATGCTGATACCGATGGGGCTCACATTCAAATTCTTTTACTGACATTCTTTTATCGCTATATGAGACCACTTTTAGAAGCAAAGAAAATCTATCTAGCACAACCACCGCTTTATAAAATAAGCAACAATAAAGACACAGAATACGCTTATGATGATGTTCAACTTGATCTTGCCAAACAAAAACTCAAAACATACAATCTGCAACGCTACAAAGGATTAGGAGAAATGAATGCAGACCAACTATGGGAAACAACCATGAACCCACAAACGCGGACGCTACTGCAAGTGAGTATTGATGATGCGCTTTTAGCACAAAAGAAGGTGAGTCTATTGATGGGTGATAAAGCATCACTACGTCGTGAATGGCTCGATACGCATGTGTCATTTACATTAAAGGAAAAGGAGTAAGCAATGGAAAACAAACAAGGCATTATTGATACTTCTTTTGAATTTTTAATGGATGATCGCTTTAGTCGTTATGCCAAATACATCATTTTAGATCGGGCACTGCCTGATGTGCGTGATGGTTTAAAACCGGTACAACGACGCATTTTATATGCTATGGTTGCTGATGGCAACATCCCTAAAAATCCTTATCGCAAATCAGCAAAAACTGTTGGTCTTGTCATTGGTAATTATCATCCTCATGGTGATAGCAGTGTGTATGAAGCCATGGTCAGGATGTCACAATCATGGAAAAACAATCACATGCTTGTCGATATGCAAGGGAATAATGGATCGATTGATGATGATCCAGCAGCTGCTATGCGTTATACAGAAGCACGTTTGTCTGCGTATGGATTTGAATTAAGCCAAGGACTACATGAAGATACGGTTGATTTTATTGATAATTTTGATGATACTGATCATGAACCAACGGTCTTACCAGGTTTGATTCCAAATTTACTAATTAATGGAGCAACCGGCATTGCTGCTGGTTATGCCACCAATATTCCACCACATAACTTTGATGAGATTTTAGATGCATGTGTTTTGCGTATCAATCAACCACAATGCACCATTGATGATATCATGAGTGTGTGTCATGGCCCAGATTTTCCTACCGGTGGCATCATCGTGGGAAAAGATGAAATCATCAACTACTTTACTACAGGTAAAGGACGACTCATGTTACGGGCGACCATAGAAACAGTTTCTAAAAAAACAACTCAACAACTCGTGATCACTGAAATACCTTATGAAGTGGTTAAAGCTAATTTAGTACGTAAGATTGATGATTTAAAAAATAATAAAACCATGGATGGATTTTTAGATGTCCGTGATGAGTCTGATCGCAATGGCTTAAAAGTTGTTGTTGATATTAAACCAGATGCTGATCCAGAGGTAATGAAAGCCTTGCTGTTTAAACATACCGATGCGCAAGTGTATTACAACGTTAACATGGTGGCAATTGATCAGCGACAACCAAAGCAAATGAGTCTTATTCAAATGTTGGATGCCATCATTGCACATCAAAAAGAGATTATAACCAGACAAAGTCAGTTTAGAATCAAGAAACTTCAAGATCGCATTCATATCGTCGAAGGATTGATTAAAGCGATTTCGATCTTGGATGAAGTGATTGCATTAATTCGCCAATCCAACGACAAAGCAAGTGCAAAATTAGCACTAATGGATGCTTATGACTTTACTGATGCGCAAGCAGAAGCCATTGTTTCATTACGTCTTTATCGTTTAACTAACACTGATATTGTTGCACTAAGGGAAGAGTTTGCACTTGGTGTGAATGAAATTGAGTATTATCAATCATTATTAAATTCAGAAACACTTCTTAATAATGTTTTAATAGAAAAATTACGTGCATTAAAGGAAACATACCAGCAAGATCGACGCTCAAAAATCGTAGGTGAAGTGCAAGAAATCAACATTGAAAAAACACAAACAATGGCCAATGAACGCGTTTGGGTTAGTGTGAGTCAAGATGGGTATGTCAAGCGTGTCTCTTTACGCTCGGTTGGTGCATCCAGTGGTCCAAGTGGTTACAAGGACAATGATCGACCAGTAGGTGAAAGTGAATGTGATCTATTGGATACCTTGGTGCTTGTTTTATCTGATGGATCCTATGCTTATATCCCAATTTATGAGCTCAGTGAATCTAAATATAAAGATGTCGGTGATCATTTTAGTAGCATCGTCAAACATGATTCCAATGTGAAAGTCATCAGTGGCTATATCATCAAGGATTTTGATAGTGCCGTGAGTATTATGCTTGTTAGTAAAAAAGGATTTATTAAACAAACAATGTTGGATCAATTCCAATTGACACGCTATACAAAAACAAGCACCGCGATGAATTTGACTGCTTTAGATGAAGTTGTTGCTAGCTTTTTGGTTAAAAAGCCAACACAAGTCTCACTGTTGAGTAACAATGGTTATTTGGTCGTTTATGATACTGAACAAGTACCGCTGTCTTCCACTAAATCACGTGGCGTCAAAGCGATCAATCTCAGTGGTAAAGATCATGTGGTTGATGCTGTTGCTTTTGACCAGTCCGATGAGTTTGTTTTAATCATTACGCATCAGTTCACAACCAAACGTGTTCGTATTAGTGAGTTAAGAGGAGGAAATCGTCCATACAAAGGTGATTTGATTGCTAAATGGGTAAAATCAAATCCTGCATACATGGTCTCACTTTTTAGCGGGGTAAGCTCAACGAGCATTGATGTCGTTAATCA
Organism: uncultured Erysipelothrix sp.; assembly: GCA_964350055.1. Classification (GTDB taxonomy): domain Bacteria; phylum Bacillota_I; class Bacilli_A; order Erysipelotrichales; family Erysipelotrichaceae; genus UBA6182. The sequence continues at coordinate 11,435 of CAYGIY010000004.1, read as the reverse complement.
TAACCATACCGTGTTATGGTTTAAAGATGTTCCGATTAAATCAAAGGATGCGACATTCTCATCCGGTCCAATTGATCAAAACTTCATGACAATTAAAGGTTTGGTTGTTGTTGACTATGTTGAACCAACACAAATTGAACCATCAAGTCAACACGATGACAAGCAAACAGAGAATGATAGCGAACATGTTGAGCTTATACAGTTTGAAATTAAATAATGTAATGCATGATTGAAAACCTCAATGTAATAATAAACGAGGTTTTTTATTATTCGTTAAAAGTTTGACAAACAAAGCATTTATTATGTATAGTTAGTTCAGATAACAAGTTTACCGATAATCTTATGAGGTTAAGTAAGATTTTCTATGCGAGAAGGGGCCGCATATGAAACCTTATACAACACAACGTTAAAAAAAGGAGGCGAAATGAAAAAGAATCGTTTATTTTTTAGTTTAGTAATTGTAATGACGATGGTTTTATCACTCATACCATTGTCAATTTTAGCCCAACCACCACTACCTGATAACCCATATCAGGACTTGCCGAGTGATGATGTTTTTATTACATCAGATGCATTTTCAATTGAAATCGAACATCCTCAATACTGGGTAGGTAGACCCATCACCTTTAAATTAACTAAATTAGATGGTGATGTTATACTGGCAGAAAATGAGTCTGTTTTGTTTTCGATCTCGACAAAACTTTTCGATGCTTATCGTCCGTGGATTGGACTTGACTATGGTAAAGATTCAGAAAACGTGACGATCCGTTTGTTTGATCATGATAACAACATTTTCGATGCTGATCTTCATGTTTCTATGATTAATGATTTAGCTGTAGGAGAATCTATTAACATCGAGATTACACCAGCAGCACCTTGGGGACCGATTGGCTTTTATCAACCAGAGAATCATTACATTCGTTTAGGATTCTTTATTGACCAAGATGGAGTTGATCCAGAGTTTGAGATTAGCAACATTCAAACCTTTTTGGTTCCACCTGGTGAAACAGTGTATTCATCCATTCGTGATGATGCTTTATTCTTTGCTGGAGATAGCTTTGAAGCAACAGTTAAAGGGTTACCACTAGGGTTTGTAGAAGATGGTTACATCATTAACCAATTTGCTTCAGGTGAAGGTGATCTAGCAACAAGCTTTGAGCATGTTCGTTTACATTATGTCATCTGTCAAGAAGAATTAGGTGATTGTGAGGTTGTTCCTATTTTTACAGAAAATGATGATACTTACATTGATTTTTCTGGTGTTGAGAATAATGAGATCACAATTTCAGGAACACTCAACGCAGAGTTAGGACAAGCGTATCTAGGTTATGTCATTGAACTAGCAACAGATAAATCGCTATTTGTAGCTGACGCTTCAGAACTTAAAGATGAGTTCTCGAACAATTACATTGTGATAGGTTTATGGGAAAATGATACTTTAGGTATGGGTGGGTTTAGTTATGCTCCTGATGATTCAGAGCATGGTTGGCCATATCCTGTAATCATCAATTATGGTCTTGCACCAATTGAAGGTGTGACAATTCCAGATATTAAGACATACACCAATTTGTACAATACCGAAAAAGAATTCCCAATTGAAAAAGAGGGTGTTGGTACGATTTCATTTGATGCTGGATTGAACTTAATCGACAATGCTGATCAATTGGCACGATTAAGTGATTCGTTTAGTTTAGAAAAAGACGCAACAACCAAAAAGCTAACAGCTAAGGTTGACACGACAGATTTAACTTTTTTGAATAATATTGGTGCATTCATTGTTTTTGATAATGCAATGGAAACATTGGGATTTGATGATGTCACTGATGAAAATTTCTTGGATTTCATTGATATTGAAATCTATGATGGAGAGACACTAGTTGAAGATTTGAGTGATTACATTGATTTTGATCTAACAACTTATGATCCTATCACAGATAAACTCACCTTGCGTGTGTATCACTTTACAGAATATGTCATCAGTGCTTCAGAAACAGTAGATGAAACTACACCAACTTTTGAAACAGTGGTCGATATTGCATTGTCGAGTGATGATTTTACAATTTTAGTTGCAGCACTTCAAAAAGCTGGATTAGTTGATGTATTATTAGGCGATGGCCCTTTCACTATCTTTGCTCCAACCAACGCAGCATTTGAAGCACTATTTGAAGACTTAGGTATTACAGCTGAAGAACTACTTGAACATGAAGATTTATCAAAAGTTCTACTATACCATGTACTTTCTGGGGAAGTTTTCTCAACAGATATTACCGATGGCTTAGAAGCACCGACATTGAATGATGGATTGAAACTTATCTTTACATTAGGTTCAGTTATCATCAATGGTGATGTCAATGTTGTACAAGCAGACATTGAAGCTGACAATGGTGTTGTGCATGTGATTGATGCTGTTTTAGTTCCATCAAACTTCACACTCGATAGTGTGGATGAAGATGATGAAATTCCTGACACATCAGATCAAACTCATTTAGGATGGTTCTTTGGTTTGTTAGGATTATTGTTGATTTTATCTAGCTTTGTTTTCAAAAAAGAATCAACTCATTAAGATAAAAACATGCTTAGACAAAAGCTTTCAGTACAACACTGAAAGCTTTTTTATATGATTAATTATTTGCTACAACATGCTATGATGAACATAGAAAAACATAGTAACTGTTAATGAATAAAGGGATCATTCACAATGAGAAAACTAGTGATTTTTTTACTTTCAACCATCCTCATTCAATTGATATCAAGTCAGGTTTTTGCTGTCTCTTTTAATAGGGACTTCATGGTGGACAATCAAAAAAAAGATTTCTCATATCATGAAACAATCAGTCACACTGAATATTCAGATCTTCAGATTAAAACAACAGTTGTTCATCAAAAACATGCTCATTATGTCACAAGTATTCCGCAATTTTCTAATATCAAGCTGGATCGTTTCCTCCAAAGTTATACGCAAGCACGCGTGGACTACTTCTTAAAAGTTGCAACAAAACCTCAGAATATTTTAAAACAAAAGTATCAAGCACATTTAGACATTTCAACACAAGTGATTGAGTTTCAAAAAAATTATTATGCAATTATCTTTAATGAGAGATTTTCTATCGATAAAACAAAAGCAAGACATGAGCGCCATGTGTTGCTGATTGATCGTGCATCTTCGCGATTTATGAGTGCAGCTGAAATTCTAAAAAGTTCTGATGGTGCTAAATCATCGATGATAGATTTGCTTAGTAAAAGAAACTCAGCTGTTTCCAAAACAGCACTACAACACTCAATCGACAATCTTAACTCATTGATTACTTCACTGTATTTAACACGTGATGGCTTTGTGTTTATCGTGAACAATCGTGAACAAGCCGACAACCTCAGCGGATATAAAGAAATTAGTGTACCATTTAAAGCACTTGATGGGCAAATAACAACAACCTGGCATCCCAAACTGATAGAACCACCACCTTCGATTGTTCCACCACGACCAAACCCATTACCACCTCTGGGGGATGGACCTCGTCGCATAGCGTTAACATTTGATGATGGACCTCATGGTACACATACGATTACAATTTTAAACATACTCAAAAAATACAATGTCAAAGCAACATTCTTTATGTTAGGAATCCAAGTCAGCCGCTTTCCGCAAGTAGCAAAAATGGTGGCGGATGCAGGTCATGAAATTGGGAATCATTCATGGAATCATGAAAACTTGCGTACGTTATCTGCGGGTGACTTACGAAGCAATCTCAATCGCACGAATCAATTAATAAAAGAAGTGACAAACATAACACCAAAAATCATGCGACCACCATATGGACATGTCAATGATTTTGTTAAAAATAATACCGATATGCGTATCATCATGTGGAATATTGATCCTCAAGATTGGAAATACCGCAATGCCCAAACAGTGTATCAGCATGTTCGTTATAGTGCTCAAGATGGGTCTGTTGTTTTATTGCATGACATATTTGGAAGTTCTGCTGAAGCAACAGAGTACATCGTGAAGTATTTGGTTGATCAAAACTTTAAGTTTATGACGATTTCTGAAATGTATGGGTACTAAAAAAGGTCAAGTTGACCTTTTACTAATTTTGATGTGTCAGGATATGTTCAAGTTGGGCTAAGTCTGAAAGGGTTCGATAAGAGTATTTGAACACCCGTTCACTAACACCGATGCCCTGATCAAGATATAGACCTCTCATATTGGCTAAAAAAGCTGCAAGAATACCATTTTTGCTCGCATCAAGTACCAACGTATCATTGGCTTTTAACTGACACAAGGCACGTGCTTTATTAAAAATATTCGCTTCTGGTTTACCTAAAAATGCATCATCAGCATACAACTGAATGATGGGCTGAAATATCGATTCAAGATAGCGAGCACTTGAAAAAGCATCAGACTTTTTTAAGTCATAAACAAAACCAATTTGTACATTGTGTTTTTCTTTAAGTGTCAATAACTGCTGGATTGTGGCATTGTCATCATTTATTTGTGAAAGCACATTTGTAAGTAATTGCTTGCTTTCTTGTTTGAATGGTAAAAAAACAGGAAATCTAAAAAAAGTCTTTTCTTGCATCTCAATGCCAGCACTCAAAAAGCTTTCAATAAAATCATCCGGTAATGGATGATCAATTTCTTTTGCTTTTGTTTGCCAGTACTGTATGACTTGCGATACATAGTCTGTCAAAATGTTTTCAACACTAATTAATATTGTTTTCATAAAAATCACCTTTTTGATTCTAACATATTTAGAATATCTGTTCACTAATTATGCTAAAAACAATCATCAGCTACCAGATTTTGTTATAATAGAACAAAGGAGAAACGCCTTTGAGTTTAAAACCAGACAAGATTTATGAAACGATCGAATCCATTCACCCAACAACGTTGACAACTTTCGGTTTGCGTTGTTTATTTGTGGACATCGACAATACACTAACCAATACAAGGGATGATTTTATTGACCCAATAAAAATGGATTGGTTAGAGAAGGTGAGTCAACTTGGGATACGCATTGTTTTGCTTTCAAACAATCAAGGAAAACGGATTAATTTGATTGCTGCTCAAACAAAATATGAAACCTACTCGTTTGCCTTAAAGCCAGTATCAAAATATTATCGAAAAGTATCCAAGCAATATGGTTATCATAAACATGAAATTGGTGTCATCGGTGATCAATTATTCACTGATATCCTTGGTGGTAAATTAAGGAGATATCGTACATTTTATGTGAAACCAGTCTCTAGCAAAGATGTATATTTTACAAACTTAACACGAAAAATTGAAGGGATGCTAATGAAACGATGGACCAAGTAAATAAACCTGTTTGCCAAGGATGTGGGCAAGACATGCAAGATCATGATCCAAATCTAAGTAACTATGTGATGAATCTTGATTTTGAGTTATGCATGCGTTGCTTTCGTTGGCGACATTACAAGGACTTGCCATTGTTAATAAAACCAATTATCAATGTCAAACAACACACATCATTGATTTTGCCACCACATGATGAATTATTGATTGTCGTGGATGCTTTCTTTTTAAAGGAAACGCTGCTTCCACTTATTCCTTGGATGGAACACGATCAAAAAGTAACATTATGTGTGACTAAAAAAGATATACTGGCAAAACATGTTAAAGACAACCAAGTCATTGAACATGTTAGAAAAATGTTACCAGCACACTTAAAATCAACGAATGTCATGGTTTGTTCTGTTAAGATTAGTGCTTCCATTGAAAAAGTAAGAAAGTATTTAAAAGCACATCCAAAAGGATATCGTGTTGTTTTGATTGGTATGATCAACGCAGGTAAGAGTTCGCTTTTAAATGCATTGCTTTCAAAGGCCACTTTGACAACATCACCTTATCCACAAACAACACTTGATCCTGTTGTGTTATCCTATGAGCATCTACAGATTATTGATACACCAGGATTATCAAATCAGCAACATTTGTTTTATCACATGGATCCGAAAGTCTATCAAAAGATGATACCAACAACAGCGATAAAACCGATAATCTATCAGTTAGTTTTGCAACAAAGCATTGTAATTGAAGACTATGTTGTGATTAATATTAGCAGTGAGCAAAAAGTGAGTGTCAGTATTTATGTGGCATCCACCTTAAAAGTAAAACGGAAAAAAACAATGTCAGATGTCAGTGAGTGGATCAATCATAAACAAATCATCACCACATCACTTAAACCTGATGAAAATGGCATCGATTTTCTAATCGAAGGTGTTGGTAGAGTGCATGTTGTAGGTCATATTGAATCGATTCACGTCGTGAGTCACCCGAAAATAGTTATTAGCAAAAGCAAAGGAATGATAACATGGTAAATCAAAAGCAAAAGAAGCAGCTTAAAGCATTAGCACACCACTTAAAGCCGGTGGTACTTGTGGGAAAAGAAGGGATTTCTGATAATCTTATCGCGAGCACCAATGATTCGTTAGTGGCTCATCAATTGATTAAAGTACACGTGGCAAATACTTGTCCAGTTTCTGTTCAAGAAATCGCGATTTCTTTATCTGTTGCAACAAAAGCAGATATTATTCACACCATTGGACGTATGATCGTCTTGTATAAACCATCAAAGGAACGTGTAAAATGGCTCATTTAAATATCGCTTTAATTGGTGGCAGTTTTAATCCGGTTCACAATGGTCATCAAAAAATGGCATGCACACTTGTCAAAGAACACCACGTAGATGAAGTGTGGTTTGTTGTGGCCAAACATGCGCCTTTAAAGGAAGCACCACTTGTTAGTTTTGAACATCGTGTGGCGATGGTGAATCTTTTGGCCAGTAAACATCCGAGAATCAAAGTGTGTACCATTGAAAATGACTTACCGACACCTTCTTATACAATAGACACAATCAAAGCATTGCAATCACGGTATGATCATAATTTTTCATGGGTCATTGGTTCTGATCAAGCTTTACAATTTGATGCTTGGAAAGACACAGATGAATTATTAAAAATGTGCCAATTTTATGTGTTTAAGCGTAATGGATTTGAGATATCAGATGATCGATTTACATCAATTGACTATGTGTCCACAACATCATCTACAGATATTCGTCATGGACTAAGCAATGATACAATATTAGAAGTGTTGCATTATATGATTGATCATCATTTGTATGATCAGTCGATTCTACTATCTCATATCAACCGTACACGACTAGCCCATGTTCAAAGTGTAAAACTGACCGCTTTTCAATTAGCACAAGGTCATGATGTCGATGTCGACAAGTTAGAAGTTGCTGCGATGTTTCATGATATCGCAAAGGACTGGCCAGATCAAAAAGCGTATCAATGGTTAGAAAAAGAGGGGATTATTGGTTCAATGATTCCTGAATATCAACTGCATGCTTATGCATCTGCAAGTTACATGAAACATTATTACCATTATGATGATAAAGAAGTCTATGATGCCATTTTTAATCATGTATCAGGAACAAGTGAAGCACTTATGGCTAAAATCATCTTTGTGGCTGATAAAATAGAGCCGACACGTTCTTATGATACAAGTGAACACATTGACTTGGCGTGTCGTGACTTAGATGCTGCGTATCAAAAAGTTAAATTAGAAAATAAAGCATACAATATAAAGGAGTGATGCTATGACATTATTGGAAGTAATTATTCAAGCGATTGAAGATAAAAAAGGCAATGATATTGCAGTATTTGATTTTAAGGGTGAACACAGCATGATGGATGGTTTTGTTGTCACAGATGCTAGTTCTAATCGTCAAATGTGGGCGATTATTGATCACATCAAAGAACAAGTGATCAAACATGGATTTCAAGTATCAAAGATAGAAGGCAACAATCAAAGCCGTTGGGTGTTAATTGATTGTTATGATTATGTGGTGCATGTGTTTGAAAGTGATGAACGCAATGTATACAAACTGGAAAAATTATGGGCCGATTACTTAAGTCAGACAACATCTTTGTAGATGTTTATGATCAGTGGATGGATGATGAACAAGCGTATCTTGATTGGGTTGCGTTTTTTAAGAGACAAGGTCCATTTACTTCAGCACTCGAATTAGCATGTGGTACGGGCAATTTAACACAGCATCTGTGTTCACTTGGTGAGCGTTATGTAGCAACGGATATTGATGAAGAAATGCTCAATAAAGCCCAAGAGAAGTTGAGTCACTTACCCATTGAGTTTCAACTAGCGGATATGAGAGATTTTAATCTACTTGAACAATTTGATCGCGTGATTTGTGGGGCTGATAGTATGAACTTCAACCAAAATATAAAGCAATTAAAGAAAACAGTTGAACATGTCAGAAAGCACTTGAATCCACAAGGCATCTTTGTTTTTGATGTGCATCATCCTAAGCGTTTAGAGACTTATCGTGAAGGCTATGTCGAGACAGGGCAACTAGACGATATTTTCTTTGAGTATGTACTCTATTCTAAGCGTAATAAACTTATTCATGATTTCTATTGGTATCCTCAAACGTATCCCATCGTTCAGCAATTTGTTCAAACAATATTCACACAAAAACAACTGTTGATGGTGTTTGATGACGATACATGGAACCTTCATGTTGAAAACGAACAAGGTAAGCAAGGATTTGTAGATGGTGAGAAGTGGCATATTGCAGCTCAATTGAAAGAAAAGAGGTAAATGTATGATTATTGTACTTGCGGCGATGAAGGAAGAATTAGATGCGATCGTTGCTCATCTTGATAAAAAAATAATCAAGCAAACTCCCTTCGGACAACTTTATGAAGGATTAATCAACAATAGGCAAGTAGTGTGTGCACAAAGTGGGATTGGAAAAACAGTTGCAGCAGCAACAACCACATTCCTTATTGAACGTTATCCAGTTTCAATAATCATCAACATCGGCACTGCAGGTGGCTTATCAAGTGATTTATCGGTAACTGATGTCATTGTAGCTGATCGTGTCAGTTATCATGATTTTGATATTAGTGCTTTTGGATATCCAAAAGGATGGCTTAATACAGATTATGTTTTTAATTGTGATCAACAGCTTATTACATTGGCAAAAAACCAAGCCTTGGCTATCAGCAGTAAACTATGGGTAGGTGCTATTGTTAGTGGTGATCAATTCATTAGTGATAAGCAACAGTTTATGAAAATAACTGACACATTTGAGGGCGTGCTAGCGGTTGATATGGAAGCAGCAGCGATTGCACATGTTGCTCATTTGTATCAAATACCAGTAGCAATCATGAGAAGTATTTCTGATATTGTCATTGATGATTTAAATCATATGAGTTTTCTTGAGTACATAAAAAAAGCAGCGGTTCAAAGCGCTACTTGTGTGGTGGGTGTTATCAATCACTTACCTCATCAATAGGACCTTTCCAAATCTCATTATCAATCATCCATCGTTTAATGTCATCGCGTCCAAATGGTTCACGTGGTGTCCATACAAGTGTATTTACAATTGTTTTTTCTCCGTTTTCTACAGATACTGCAACAAAGGCAGGGTACAAAGTAAATCCCCAATCGCTATTAAGACGCGCGGGTGAAATATCGGATCTTAGATTAGACATATCCACAAATATAAGTTCAGGAAAGTCTTCACTACGTACTTGATTTGCAAGGGGACGCAACATGTTGTCATTGACAAATTTGCAATCCACATTACCATCACAAAACCACAAATAATGCATACCGTCTCTTGAAATGACATATTCATTGACATCATCATAGTCAAATGAAATTGAGCGGGCATAATCCACTAAAACAAGTGGAGCAGGTGTTGGTTGAAAATATAGATAAGCAGCATAAAATATGGATCCAAAGAAAATTAAAAGTGCTGCCAGAATAAACAATCGAATTCGCATAGAGTCTCCTTATTCTTTAGAATTCTATCATCTTTTAGTGTTCTATTCAATTGTTTGTTTTTTGTATTAGCTTGTATAAATCATGAAAAAACAAATCATGATTATGCTATAATGACACAAAGTGAAGAGGTAAGCATATGTGGTATCAAGAGCCTTTTATTAATCGTCGTAATTGGATATTAGAAAACATGCACGCAATGGATTGTTCAATCGAGCAAGTGTATGTTTTATTACTCATTGACTATTTGAGTGAGTTTAATCGTACCATAGATCTACAAACATTAAGTAAACACACACAATTAAATATAAAAACAGTTGATCAGGTTTTAAATGAACTTATTATCAAAGGATATGTAAAAATCATTCCAAGTAAAGAAAAAATACACTTTGATATTAGTGCTGTTTTTGAACAACACCAAAGACAACCAATCACAATATCTAAAAGTTTATTTGAGTTGTTTGAACATGAATTTAAACGACCATTATCAGAAAAAGAAATGACTCAGTTGAATGTATGGTCTCGACATCATCCAGAAAAAATGATTATTTATGCATTAAAAGAAGCCTTAATTCAACAAAAAATTGCATTTCCCTATATTAATAAAATACTTGAAAATTGGAAAAATGATGGCAAAACATTGAAGGATTTCGAAAATGCCTAAGTTTTCTGTAGAAGAATTATTAGATACGATGCAAGTCATGTTTCCACATGCAAAAGCAGAGCTTAATCATACAAATCCTTATGAGTTAACCGTGGCCGTGATTCTTTCAGCACAAGCAACTGATGTATCCGTTAATCTTGTTACACCTGCATTATTTAAGCACTATCCAACAGTCTATGATTTAGCAAAAGCAGATTTACAACAACTACAAGAAATCATCAAAACCATTGGACTATATCGCAATAAAGCAAAATCATTGATTGCCATGGCAAACAAAGTGGTGACCAACTTCTATGGTGAAATCCCAAGAAAACGTGTTGATTTACTTACACTCGATGGAGTGGGGCAAAAAACCGCCAATGTGATTGTTTCGGTGGCCTATCATATTCCAGCTATTGCCGTAGATACGCACGTCTCACGCGTCTCTAAACGCTTGATGTTAGTGAAAGAATCTGATGATGTATTGCAAATTGAGCAAAAACTTAAACGCAAAATAAAAAGAGACCGTTGGTCACCTGCACATCATCTTATGATTTTCTTTGGACGCTATCATTGCAAAGCCATTAATCCAAAATGTGAAACTTGTCCCTTTACACACCAATGTCGATATTACAAACAAAAGCGATCAAATTGATCGCTTTTGTTTTTGGTATATGTATAGTTTGTTGAGGTATTATTGCATATAAAATGTCTTTTAGGATTAAGTAGAAAATGTTCATTTCAAAGTAGTTTTTATTTAACCATCAACACAACAAGAAGATAAGCTTCATGATTATAGAGCCTTGTCTAACTTTAGGAAGATAGTGTTGAATGCTTTCGATTCATTCATCAGAAGTAAGTGATTATATCTATTTATCTATTTGACTTGCTGTACTATTGGTAGTCAAAAGGTAACAAGGATCAATATTATCAAAAGTGTAACATGTACCG
>CAYGIY010000003.1:0-32930 GCA_964350055.1 uncultured Erysipelothrix sp. | reverse complement strand
TTACTTCCTTCATAAATAAAAAAAGACTGTCGACTTTATTTGTCAACAGTCTGAGAGGATTATAATCCTCTTAATGATTGACGCTGTAAATTGACACGAGTGACCTTGATATTTTTATCCTCAATGTCCACAGTTGCATAACTAGGTTGGGATTGATCACGATTATAAAACAATGATCCTGGACTAATTAAGCGAACACCATCCACTTCCTTATCATAAAACACATGATAATGTCCAAAAAAGACAACCTTAGCACCGACAGCTCTCGCTTTTTTTGCTAAAGACGCATCACGTTTAAACATCATGATTTGATGCGAATGAATCACAAGTGCTTTTATCTTTCCTAGTTGCAGCACACGTGTTTCAGGAAACTCAAAATAGCGATCATTATTTCCTTCAACAGAAACAAAAGGTACAACCCGATCTGGAGACAACTCTGTATCTCCACAATCTATAAACATAAACGCATCTTGATTTTCTTTGACAATATCACTTAATGTGTTGATTTTTCCATGTACATCGGATGTTACAATAACCTTCATTACTCACCTACCTTAATCACGTCTTCTTCTTGTTTAAACACAGTATTTAACTGTTGCTTGAGCATGGTTGCATCTTTACTCGTTAGTACAAGTGAATCACCATGATTATCTTCTAACCACGGTGTCAATTCTTTCACCATCGCATCAATCGAATCATACATGATCACTGGTTTTGCCTTATAAAACAAATGCTTCACTAACGGATAGTGAGTGCAACCTAGTATGAGAGCTTGTGCATGTGGAGCCTGTTCTAATAATTTCTCGATATAATTGTAAATAACAACTTCATCAGCCATCGATTCAATAAAATCCACCAAATCATGAGCGACAATTTCAATCACGTTCATATTTGGAAACTTAGCTTGTAATTTGTTTTTGTAAACATGTGAATTGATGTTAGCCAAGGTTGCGATAACCGCAATTGTTTTTACTTGTTGCACTTGTGCTACTGTGCCATCGATAACTCCTTTAAGCTGCAAATGCTTAAAGTGGTTTTGCATCGATTCTAATAGCAAGGCACTGGTTGTGTTGCATGCAAACAAGATGTGTCGACAACCATATTGTTGTAGAATCTCGATATTTTTAATGGTAATAGCTTCTAATTCTTTGATTGTTTTTGGTCCATAAGGACTATTGGCTTGATCAGCTAGGCCAATCAACGGTGCATGTGGGAAGGCTTCTTTTAACCCATAATAGATACTGAATCCACCAAGACCCGAATCTAATAATCCTATTGGTACGTTCATTCTTTAGACTCCTTATTCTGATCACTATTGAAGAATTGTACCACATTTTTAGCAACAATAAGTGGAATAACTTCAGCAAGCTGTGCAACCGTAGCATCCTTTATGGCACGAAAAGACTTAAAATGTTTTATCAATTGCTTTCTACGTGTCGGTCCAATCCCTTCTATTTCGTCTAAAATAGAAGCTGTTTGTGCTTTTTGGCGAATACTGCGATGAAAATTGATGACAAAACGATGCACTTCTTCTTGAATCATATAGAGATTCTGATACAAAGGATCATCAATCAACAGTGAAATCTGGGTGCCATCCTCAAGCACAATAGACGATGTCCGATGGGATTTGTCTTTCTTTAATCCTATCACTGGTCGTTTGATATGCAAGCTATTTACAACCTCACGCACAGCCATCACTTGTAAGTAACCACCATCCACTACAATCACATCACTGATTGGTTTTTGCTCTTTTAAAGCACGCACAAAACGCCGATAGGTCATTTCTTGCATCGATCCAACATCATCATTGTTTTGATGCAACACGTATTTACGATAGTTTGACTTATCTGGTTTTGATCCACGATAAACAACCATAGCCCCAACAGAGAATGCCCCACTAATGTGAGAAGCATCATACATTTCAATGGTATTGACAACATCCACTTGCAATAGCTTGGCCAACAAGTTCATCCAATCATCTTGTGGTTGTCCATAGAGTGTGTGTTGTGTATTAAGTGTTAAATGTGTCTTCGCGTTTTCTTTGACCATGTTCATTTGCTGTTTCTTAAACCCACGCTGTGGTGTAGACACTGGGATTTTTAGAATCTCTGATAGCATCTTTACATTGAGTGTTTCACTCACATAAAGCTGTCTTGGCTTTTTATGTTGCTGATAAAACTGAATAATCAAAGATATCGCTTCTTCATGAGGATCATCCAACACGGGATATAACCTTGCACTCTTTTCAAAAAGCTTGCCATCTTTAACGACAAAATGAACCAAAGAGATCAAACCATGATCAACCACATAATCAACCATGTCTTCATGATCATTGGTAAAGGCATTGCTTTGCTTTTCTCTGATGTATTCAATAGCAGCAATCTTATCACGGTAAACCATGGCTTGTTCAAAGTCTAAACTTGCGACTGCTTGTTGCATTTGAATATTAAAACCCTTGATGATATCGCTCACTTGACCTTTTAATAAACTAATAATGTGTTGGATATATTGTTGGTATTGGCTTTGATCAACAAACCCCTCACAAGGTCCTGCACATTGTTTGATATGATAATATAAGCATACTCGTTTTGGTAGTTTGCTGCATTTGCGTATTGGAAAAATTTCATGAATCAAACGGTGCACGTCACGAGCAGCTCGAGCATCTGGATAAGGACCAAAGTATTTTGCTTTTTTATCTTTTTTACGATCACGAACAACCAACACTTTTGGGAAAGGTTCATGGGTGATTTTAATCATAGGATAACTTTTGTCATCCATAAACATGATGTTGTATTTCGGACGATGTGTTTTGATTAAATCTATTTCTAATAACAATGCTTCTTTTTCATTTAACGTCACAATCACATCGATATCCACAACCTCACTCACAAGTTTTTGTGTTTTACCTTGATGTGGACGTTGAAAATATTGATTGACACGATTTTTCAGCAACTTTGCTTTGCCAACATAAATAATCGATTCACGATGGTCTTTAAACAAGTAGCAACCTGGCTCATTTGGTAAGGCTGACAATTTCGCTACTAATTGATCATTCATTGAAACATCACCACCGTGACTGCTGCCCCACCTTCTTGATGATCAGCTGGAATAACCTGTTTAACACCAGGATGATGTTTAAGATAGTCGTTGATCACTTTTTTTAAGATCCCTGTACCAACACCATGGACAACATACCCTTTGTGTCGATTTGCCAAGATGCAATCGTTGATGTATTGATCCACTTTCACTTTCGCTTCTTCAGAACGCATCCCAACAATGACACATTCTAAATCGACGTGATGGGCACGCATCGCGTGTGTCTTTTGACGTGGTTTCTTTGTTTTTAAAGCATCCACTTTCAGTAATTGATTGCGTTTGACGCTAAATCGCTTGCCATACACATCCACATCAACCTTGTCTTGGTTTATTTTTGAGACAACACCGATTTGATGGGTTGCGACAAGTTGAACATGATCACCGACTTGAATCGGTTCAGCCTTTGGTCTTTCGATTGTGGTTACTTTTTCTTTTAGTTTTGCTTTGGCTTGTTTTGCTTTTTCTTGATCAGCCTCAATCGCTTGCTTAATAATCTCATCAATTGCTTCAAGTTGTGTATGCAAATAGTCTTGTGCTTCTTGTTTGGCTTTTTCAAGCATGCTTGCTTGATTGGTTTCAAACTCAGCTTTTAGATGATCTAACTCAGCTTTTGATTGTTGCTGTTGGTTTTTTAATGTTTCTATGGTGGCGTTTAATTTGTTTTGTTCATCAATTTTTTGATGCAACTCATCAATGAGTTGTTGCTGTTCACTTTTTTTGCTCTCAAAATAGTGTTGGGCTTGATTAATGAGTGTTTGTGGTAGATTAAAACGTGATGCAATAGCCAACGCATTGGATGCACCTGATGTATTGGAAACATAGCGATAGGTTGGACTTAGTGTATCCAAATCAAATTCAACTGATGCCAACATCGTAAAGTCGGATTGATATGCAATTTCTTTTAAACGATTAAAGTGTGTCGTTGCGACCACCATGCATTCTTTTTCTCGTAAATAATCCAAAATCGCAATCGCTAAGCTTTCGCCTTCATCTGGATCAGTACCAGAGCCAAGCTCATCTAGCAACACAAGTGAACGTGACGTTGCTTCTTGGAGTATTTGTGATATCTTCGATAAATGCGAACTGAATGTTGACAATGATTGAACAATCGATTGATCATCCCCAATATCAGCAAAAACACGATCATACAATGGAATCGTCGCACGAGATGCTAAAACCGGAATGCCACTGTATGCCATCAGTGTGAATAGTCCAATGATTTTGACACTGACTGTTTTACCGCCGGTATTTGGACCAGTGATTAAAAGAATTCGGTTGGGTTGAATTAATTCATAGGTGTTTGCCACCACCACACTTGCATCAATCAAAGGGTGACGTGCATGTTCAATTCTTAATGGTAGCTGCCCATCCACTGTTGCAACAAAGCCATCACGGGCTAAGCCCCAATGTGCTTTTGCAAATAATGCATCCAACTGTGCGAGTGTTTCTAGATTTGCCATCAATTGCATTGCATCTTGTTGAATCATATAAGATATCTCAACACAAATACGATGCACTTCCCCTTCTAATTGACTCGCAATTTGTTCTTTTTTATTGTTTAATTCAACCAAAAACGGCGGCTCTACATACGCACTTTGACCAGATGCTGATTCTCCATGTAAGATTCCTTTAAACTTATTTTTATCGGCTGTTTTTGCCAACACCACGACACGATCATGACGCGTTGTGGCGATTGGTTCACTTAACCAAGACATATGTTTATTAATGAACACTTGCACTTGTGTGCTCATTGTTTTTTCAAGTTCACGTTGTTGTTTTTTTAGATCAGCATATAATTTTGAAGCTGTTTCTAACACTTCAAATGATGGACTAAATGATAGATCAATGCGTTGAATTAACGCAAAGGATACATTTAAACTCTCAATATAATCAAACACATAAAACGCATCCACATCTTTTTTGGTTTTTATCAAGCGTTCTACTACGTGGTTGGTTTTATTGATTTGCACCATTTCAGCGATGCTGTTGACACCACCTTTTGAAGCCTTAATGATGGCTTCTTTTACATCACTGACCCCTGTAAGTGACACATCTTTTCCAGCTAAAATATAAGCAATCGCATCTTTGGTTTTGGCATTTTCACGTTGAATGATGATTTTACTAAAAGAGGGTTGCTGCTGCTGGATTTTTTCTTTTCCAAGAGAAAAAGCACAGTACTCACTGACCTGTGCTATGATTTCGTCATATTCTAATGCTTTATACCATTTATTCATCGCTTGTCGGTAATCTTTCTATAATATCGGCAATGGTTTCTGCATCGAGATCTTGCTCGATAAGCCATTGTTCAATTGCATCAACATCTTCTTCACTTAGTATTTCCCCAGCCAATAAATTGCTAATTGCAGGACTTGAGGCTGCCCACTGACTGAGTGTTTCAAACACCACAGGTGCAGATTGATTGATTGAATAGAGCCATGTTTCTTCTACTACTTCTTGGCCATTGGCAACCAATGGTGTTTGCAATAAAAATATCAAAATTAGGGCATAGATATAAAACTTAATGGCACCAAATAGCATCCCTGCAAATTGATTCACTGTTTTTATAATAGGTAATTTACCTACACCTTTGATCAGTGGTTTTAAAAAGAGAAACGCAATGCTCAACACTAAATACAACACAATAAACCAGATGATGGTGTTGATGTTTTGAGTGATTAAATCATCCAAAGCACTTTCTTCTAATATCCCTAAATCTGGTTGATAAAACACAAACACACGCGCTAAAATTGGCGAGAACATCCACGCCAACACCAGTTTAACAATCATGCTCAATAAACTAAACAATTGCAGTAGTAATCCTGTTTTATATCCGATGATCATCATGATAATAAAACTAACGATTAAAAGTGGGTTTACCCACACAAGCCAAGTACTTGAAATTTCCATTTAAATCACCATTACTATCATACGTTATCTTCTTTATTTGTGCAATTATATGCTACAATATCTGCATATGAAAAACAATCAAACCATCTCATTAACCCTGAGTTCAACTCAAATTTCAAAACTTAAAAAAACATACCACGATCAGATCAAAACGTCCAATAATCCATACATGGATGTGATGATTAAACTCGCTGGTTGCACCATAAGCATATACACCTCAAACAAGGTCGTCTTTGCAGGTGTTCTAGCAGGTGAAATGGCTCGCCTGTTTGGGTATCAACCAATTGAATTTGAACCACACATCGGCTCTGATGAAGTCGGTACTGGCGATTATTTTGGTCCTGTCTGTGTTTGTGCTGCTTATGTGGATGATAGCCATCTATCGCTGATTGATTCATTGTCTATTAAAGATAGTAAACTTTTAAATGACAACCAAGTCATTGAACTAGCCAATCAGCTAAGAGACATCATTCCTCACAGTTTGTTGGTTTTATCAAATCGTCAGTATAATCTCGTTCAAAAAACGACCAATCTTAATGCCATCAAGGCAAAATTACACAATCAAGCATTGATGCATCTGATAAAGAAAATCAAAACAACACCAACCATCATCGTGGATCAATTCACACCAGAAGATAATTACTATCGTTATCTTAATAAAGAACCACACATTGTCAAAGGCATTACATTTTCCACTAAAGCAGAGAGTAAATACGTTGGTGTGGCCATTGGTGCTATCTTAGCGCGCGCTGCCTTTATTGAAGCGTTTAAGCAACTTGAAACACAGCTCAACATGCATTTACCCAAAGGTGCAAGCGATGCGGTTGATGATGTTGCTGCAACCATAGTCAAAACCCATGGATGGCCTATGCTTGATAAAGTTGCCAAGATGCATTTTAAAAACACACTGAGAGTTTCTACAAAAATAAAAACCGATGACTAATCATCGGTTGCTTATAATATTGACTTTAATATCGACTTGATGATCCAATTGAACCATCTCGACATTTGCAGCACTTAGCATTTTTTTCGATGCTAAGACAGCCGGTGTTTCTGCGTATTTATCATCTTCATAAACCAAACGCTTGATTCCGCTTTGTATGATTGCTTTGGCACATTCATTGCACGGAAATAATGAAACATATATTGTACAACCATGTAGTTTTTGTGTGGCATTTAAGATGGCATTGAGTTCGGCATGTACAACATAACCATATTTGGATTGATCCAAATGCTGATGGGGTTCCCAAGGAAAATCATCATCACTTAAACCTGTTGGAAACCCATTGTAGCCAATACCAACAACCTTTTTCTCTAAATTGACAATCGCAGCACCTACTTGGGTGGATGGGTCTTTTGAGCGCATCGCTGATAGATGAGCTAACCCCATAAAATAATCATCCCAACCCAATACATTGGATCGTTTCATGCTAGTTTCCCCCATAGAACGTTCTTAAACTAGTCTCAAGTCCGTCTGCATACCAATCAAAATTAATCTCACGTGCATAATTAATCACCCGTTGATCAGTGATCAGATAGGGTGGGTAGACATTATTATCAAGCCAACTTAACCCAACCATGGCAATTGTCAAAGTAACCAATGCCAATTTGCTATGATGTCGAATCGCAGACCATTTCTTTGTTGTTGAAAAGATAATGGCCAGTAATACCCCTGCCACAAAACCACCTAAGTGACCTAATAAACTGACACCAGGCAATAAACTAATCATAAGATTAATGAGTAAGATTCGAGTAAATTGTGAACGTATTGCTCGTTGTTTAATCATGCCTGACTCAAAGGTGTACACAAAGAGTGCGCCCATAAGACCATAAAGGCCACCACTTGAGCCAACAAGCACCATGTTTCCTTGTGCAACAAACACAAACCAACTACCAAAAACAATTGAAACAATCAAAATCACACCAAATTTAACATGGCCAAATATACGTTCTGTAATGATGCCTAAGTTAATAAGTGCAATACTATTGATTAATATGTGGAAAAAATCAATGTGGACAAAGCCAGCCGTTAAAAACCGCCAGTATTCATGATTTGCTACAACAAACACTTTGTAGTAGCTACCAAGTAGAATTGAAACTGCAATTTGATCATCAAACTGAAGTGCTAATAAACGCAGCAAGACAAACACAGCAACTGTCATCATTAAAAATGTCATCGTTACAGGTGGAATCATACCAAAGAACTGGCTTGCTTTTTGTTTGCCCTTAATTTGTTGTTTTGGTGCAATTTGAGGATCTTGTGGGTGTGTTGAAAACGCCATTTTAATGTCACTGAATGTTTTTGATAAAAACTCAGGAATATATGATTGTTCATTAAGACTCACTTGAACAAAGTCTTCATCATAATCTTCTTGTGATTCTACTTTTGTGTGGATATCCAATAGTTTTGCCTCGATATTATGAGCAGCAGCGATTGCTTTATGAATAATCTCAATACGATCTTTATCAAAAAAAGTCGCATTAACTGGTGTATGTGTCAAACGAATCACGGGAAAAACAGGATGACTTGGATTAGCCAACCATACTTCATCTTTGATATCTTGAACTTGAACAAAACTATAATTGTGTTTTGACACGAAATAGTGAACAAGTTTCAGCAAACTTTGGTCTTTGGATTGTGTCATAAAGTTGCCTCCTTTACTTGTTTGAGCATGTCTTTAAAATAATCTGGATATTCACACTCAAAGTGCATGGGTTGATTGGTTGTTGGATGAATAAATTCTAGTTCTTTTGCATGGAGCAATTGACCTGTTTTCTTATCTTTTCGAATACCATATTTTGGATCAAAATACAGTGGATGATTGATGTATTGCATATGCACACGTATTTGGTGTGTACGTCCTGTTTTTAGGTAACACGCCACAAGCGATGCGGATGTATATCGCTCTAACACGTGCACCGTTGTAAATGCTGGTTTGCTGTTTTTATCTGTGACTGCCATGTTTTGACGATTGTTTGGATCACGTCCAATTGGAGCATCAATATTAAAATCATCTGGAAACACTTGCCCATGCACCAATGCATGATACACGCGTTTCATACTCTTATCGGATAATTGCTTGGATAGTGATTGATGAGCATTGTCATTTTTAGCCACCACCAATAATCCCGATGTATCTTTGTCGATACGATGAACAATTCCTGGGCGATTGACACCATTAATCCCCGATAAATCTTGACAATGTGCCAAAAGACCTTCGACTAAGGTTGGTAGTTGATACGATGGGGCAGGATGAACAACCATGCCTGCTGGTTTATTAATGACAAGAACTTCAGCATCTTCATAAACAATGTCTAATTCCATTGCCACTGGCCTTAATTCCAATGATTCACTTTCAGGTAGCTGAATTAGCAGCTGATCTTCATCACTGGCACGTGTTGAATTACTCACTTGAGCATCATTACACCACACATAGCCTTGTGCGATTAATTTTTGTGCATAGGCACGTGAGACATCTGCAAATGATGCAACTAGCACATCCATGCGTTGTCCGACATGTTCTTGATTAAGGGTTACTTCGAGTTCGTTCACGTTTTCTTACCTCCTCAATGACAATGTCGAGAATAAGCACACAAACACCAATTGTCAGTGCCATATCCGCCACGTTGAATACTGGAAAATCATAACCAAAAATAATAAAATCTAAAAAATCACGAACGTATTGAAACATCAAACGATCGTAGAAATTTCCTAATGTCCCACCAATCAACAACAATAAACCAAAACGAGAGAGAGTCATAGTTCTAATAGATCTAAGCCATGTAATCAGAAAAATCAAGGCAACAACGGTAATCCCATAAAAGAATATCATCTGTCCTTGAAGCATGCTCCAAGCAGCCCCTGTGTTTCTTACATAAGCAATATTGAAAAACCCATCGATAATTGGTATCGACTCATTCAAGCTAAGTTGTTGGGTGATATATTGCTTGGTCACTAAATCGAGAGTGACCAACACAAATAAAAAGATATAGTCAAATTTTTTCATAGTTTCACTTCCGGTATATTATAACAGATAATTGCTCATCATAGAAAAAAGAAACTTTGCAGTTTCTTAATCTCTTTGTGCAATACGTTGATATGTTTTGACATCAATTTGTTCACAAAAAGCAGTAAGCAGTGCAATCGTGTCTGCCACATCTTTTTTATGAACGATGGCATAATGTGAATGAATATAACGTGATGGTATCGAACAGGTGATGGCAACGACCCCGCCAAGTGATTTATGTATCTCACCACTATCTGTACCACCAGCGGCTAGTAGTTCAAGTTGAACTTCAAAGTCCATGTCTTTTGCTAAGCGCTTGATGTGACTCAATAATCCTTTATGTCCAAAATGACTCGCATCACCAACTTCGAGTGTGATGCCCTTCCCCATTTTGATGCGTTTATCACCTTTTGGTGTATCATCAGCAATGGTCACATCCAATGTGATAGCCAAATCAGGTTTAACCAAATAGGCGGATGTTTTTGCCCCTCTTAGACCAACTTCTTCTTGAACAGTTCCAACACCAACAATCGTCGCTTTTGTTTGTTTATCTTTTAGATTGCGCATGACTTGAGCAACAATCAAAGCCCCGATGCGATCATCCCATGCTTTTGCTGCTAAAAAGTCAGGATTGGCAAGGGTCACAAACTCAGACTTTGGTGTGACCATATCACCAACTTGAATACCCAAATCAAGTACTTCTTGTTTTGATGTAACACCAATATCTAAAAAGATATCTTTTAATTCCATGACTTGTTTGCGTACTTCAGGTTTCATGCCATGTGGCGCTTGGGAACCAACAACACCAACAAACTTTTTATCTTCTTCTGTGGTAATGGTTAAAAGTGACCCCAATAACACATGTGGCCACCACCCACCGACTGGATGTAGGAAAATATAACCATCTTCATCAATTTGTTTAATTAAAAAACCAATCTCATCAATATGACCTGCCAACATCACTGTTAAGTCTTCACTGCCTTTTTTATAAAAGGCAATCGATCCTAAACCATCATATTTCACTTCGTCACAAGCAGCTCCTACATAACGACGCATCACACGTGACACCTCTTTTTCATTAGAAGCTATTCCATCTGCTTGAACAAAATCTTCCATCATTTGACTATCTAATACATCATCCCAATTATGCTTACTCATATGTTCTCCCTCAATAGTTTTCATCTTGTCTTTGATGATTCGTTTCATTTTTTTGCAAATAATGATTGGTAATTGTGTCACTATCCAAACCAATTTTACTTGCTAAACCTAAATAATAGGCAAATGCTTTTTGATAACGATATAAATCATAATGACGACTTAAATCAATCACAGCCTCAAAACATGCCAAGAATTGATCCGTTAAATTGGATGTTACTTCCAATGCTTCAACTTCATGTTGAGAATCTTCAAGATCAATTCCCAAGGACAATAAAAAATGAATCCCATCTGAAAATTCTTGGGCTATCACATCCATTTCTGATGCTGGACGAACACTCCAATACTTAAAACAACGTGTTTCATTGGCTAACTCACCAATTTCCACTAGCAAAGCAAGCATACGATCTAAAATCGTTTCATGGCGAACCAAGTCGTGTTGCTTGAAGATTCTAGCATCGAGTGTTGCTTGTTGCTTTCTTAAAAGTTCAATGTTTAGTTTCATTTTTACATCCTCACTATGTTGTCAATCATACCAAAATTACCTCAAAAATTAAACCATAATAGTGAAAAACATGAAATTTTTCTCACAATAGTTATCCATAATGGATATCTCAATGTTGTGTTTGATTGGATAACCTTGCTTTTTCTAGTTTCACAATAAAAAAAGTGAACACATGTACAATGTGTCCACTCTTAAGTTTTCTTCTTTTAATCTTACACTTTCTTTGAAAACTGATTGGTATACAGTTGATAATAATGACCACCATACACCATCAATTCACGATGGGTACCTTGTTCAATGATGCGACCTTTATCAATCACTAAGATTTTGTCGGCTTGTACAATTGTACTTAGACGATGTGCCACAACAAATGCTGTCCTATTAGACAATACTTTTGAAATGGCTTGTTGAATAATCTTCTCGTTTTCAGTATCGATTGAAGCCGTGGCTTCATCTAAAACAAAAATCGCAGGATTTGCAATGATTGCACGTGCAAATGAAATGAGTTGCTTCTCACCGGTTGATAAGCGACTACCGCCTTCACCCACATCAGCATCATACCCATCTTCCATCTTCATGATAAAATCATGGGCATTGACAATCTTAGCCGCTTGTTTTACTTCTTCATCTGTGGCGTCAAGTTTGCCATAGCGAATATTTTCAGCAACCGTACCAATAAACAAATGCGGATCTTGTAACACATAACCAAGTGATGAATGCAACCATCCAAGACTACGCTCTTGAATATCAACACCATCAACAAGGATGGTTCCTTTTTTAGGTTCATAGAAACGACATAGTAAATTCACAATCGTGCTTTTACCACTTCCTGTTTCACCAACTAAAGCAATGGTTTGACCTGCTTTAACATCTAAACTAAAGTCATCAAGCACAGGTTCTGCTTCATTATAGTAAAAACTCACATGATCAAAGGTAATATTTCCTTCTATGGTTGGGTAAGATTCTTGCTTTGGATTCATCAAATCACCATATTTAGCAATGACATCTTCACGATCAACAACATCCGGTTCACTTGATAACAAAGACAACACACGCTCTGCGGATGCTTGTGCTAATTGTAGCTCTGCTAGTAATCGTGCAATGTTACGCAATGGCTCAAAAAAGTGTGAAACATACTGGGTATACAACATCAATGTCCCAAACCCTAAGACCCCTAAAAGCACTTGCTGACCACCCCAAACAAGCAGTCCTGCTGTACTGAGTGAGCCAAGTCCCATGACAATCGGCATAAAAATTGCTGTTAACAGCGCTGCTTTAATCGAACGTTCCTTCATGCTTCTTGTGTTTTTTTGGAAATCTTCAAAATGAATGTCTTCAATGGCCATCGTTTTGGTTGTTTTTGCTCCAAGGATACCTTCTGAAAAATCATTGGTGATCTTAGAATTAATCTTACGCACATCACGATAGGTCAACAAGATTCTCTTTTGAAAGTAAATGCTAATAATCGCCAAAACAGGAACAATCACCAAGATAATCAAGGCTAATTGCCAGTTAATGATAAGCATCACGATACTAATTCCAACCATTAACGAAAATCCCCATACCATGTCCATCAATCCCCATGAAAGGATATCCGATAGACGTTGAATATCAGAGGTCATCCGTGACATGATCCAACCTGAAGGGGTTTTATCATAGTAGGAAAAGGATAACTGTTGTAGTTTTAGAAATGCTTTTTGACGAATATCATAAGCAAAGTTGGTTTCGATCTTACCTGCTCGTTTAATAAATAGATAGATGACCAATGCTTGAAATAGTACCAACATAAAGTAAATAAAACCAAAGGTTGGAAGTATCGACAATGAACGTTCAGCAATGATAAATTCATCAATAGCAAAACGATTCATCAACGGAAACAACAAGTCACCAATCGCCAAAGCAATCATAAATGCATACAAGACATAAATGTCTTTTTTGTGTAACCAAAGGAGCGCCAACAGGCGTTTCCATAAGTGTAGGTTTAAGGAAGAAGTGTCATAGGTTTGTTCTTCAAATCGACTCATTATTCTTCCTCTCTTTCTTGGATTTGAGCAATGCGATAATACAAGCCTTGATCAGACATCAAGGATGCGTGATTGCCCTCTTCCACTATTTTTCCATCATCAATGACTAAAATACGATCTGCTTCCTTTGCAGAATTGATTCGATGTGTGATGATGATGGTTGTCACTTCTTTTGAAACTTGTAGTAGTGCTTCACGGATGTAACGATCAGTCTGTGCATCCACAGCTGATAGTGAATCATCAAAAATCAAGATGGGCGACTGCGCTAGAATACTTCTAGCAATAGCTAGTCGTTGTTTTTGACCACCAGATAAAGTCACTCCTTTTTCACCAACTAAGGTATCATAACCTTTTTCAAAGGAATCAATGACATCATCCATGTTGGCAATTTTAGCCACTTCACGTACTTGATCATGACTTGCATGTGGATGCGCAATTTTGATGTTGGCACCGATTGAACGTGAAAATAAATAAGGCTCTTGTAGCACAATACTAATGTTTTTTCGAATATGATGTGGTGCAATGCCACGCAACAGATGATCATCAATACGAATATCCCCTGTGGTTGGCTCATACAAACGCGTTAATAAATGCACCAGTGATGATTTACCAGATCCAGTTGGACCCATAATGGCCACGGTTTCACCTGATGCAATGTTAAAGGATATGTCTTTTAAGACATCTTCTACACCATCATCATAGCGAAAACCCACGTGTTCAAAATGGATACTACCTGAAATCTCAGGTGTTTTTCCATCAAATATCGCTTCTTTTGGGGCATCCAATACTTCTTGCAAACGATCAATAGCAACTGTCACTTTCCCCATGTCCGATAGGATTCGACCAACATTTCGAATAGGCCATAACACCATGCTGACATAAGAAACAAAGACAAAGTAGTTACCCACCGACAAACTACCTGCTAATGCAAAGTAAATGCCGCTGACAACCACTGCTAAAATTTGAAGTAAACACAAAAAGTCAGAAATTGACCAGTACATACCAAGCAAGTGAATCAAGCGATACGTTAAGTCACGATAGGTTGCATTCTTTTTTGTAAACTTGTCCATTTCATGCGCTTCACGGTTGAATGCTTTAACCACACGCACACCACTGAGGTTTTCTTGAATGGTTGTGCTCATTTCCGCTTCTGCCTCATCTGAATCCTTAAATGCTTTTTGCATCTTCTTAAAAAACACATAAGCAAAGGTAAAAATAATAGGCAATGAAATGATGGAAATCCACGCCAATCTTGGGTGGATGGAAAATAAAATAGACGCAGACAAAACAGCCATCGCCACCGCATACACAAACTCTGATACTTGCGCGGCTAAAAAGCGGCGAATTAAATCAATATCTGATGTACAGCGCTGGATTAAATCCCCTGTTTTGTGTTTATTAAACACAGGGTAAGGTAGTTTTGCGATATGATCATAGATTTCTTCTCTAATCTTTAAGACAACATTTTCACTAATAGCACCGTTAAGGTATCCACGGATGACCATAAAAACCGCAGAGACCAAGCTAAAAGACAACAGCAAGACACCTGCTAGCCATAGATGGTTTCTCATAAAATCAAGACCACCAACCCACTCAACCAATGTATTAAATAGCATATTGCCACTTGCTTCTAAACCAATGATGGTATCCACAAAGTAAGCAAAAAACAAAGGGGTTAGTAGCGTAAATGAAACCACCAAAATACCCGAAAGTAACAACAGCAGTAGTTTTAGCTTGTTTTGTTGCATATGATTATAAATAAATGCGAATTGTTTCATAATTTTAACTCAATCAGTCGCGTCGTTTAATAAGCCCTAATACGGCATCCATCTTGCTCTTGTCGACGCGTCGAATGGATTCTTTTGCTAAGGTTCCTGTTAAGATCCCCGTCGGTATACTTAACCAGATCATTGGAGGTAACCAATAAACTAAAAAGATAGATGCCCAAATAATAATAATTGCAAATATTTGACCAATGTTGTGAAAGGCAGCTGCAGCAACAGAAAGTCCTACAAGCGATAGTCTTGTGTAGCGATATAGTATAATAACGACCATACTGCTTAAAAAGACACCTGCTAGTGACAGCCAAAAACCTGTTCCAAAAATGATACCTCGTAATAGTGATGCAATGAGTACCCGCATAAAGTTAATGCCTAACATTTCTTTGACTCCAAAAAGAAACAAGGCAATCAAACCAAAAATATTCGCCAATCCCAATTTCACTCCCGGTACTGGGAGCGGTATCACAGGTTCTATCATGTGAAAGACGATACTCATGGCTAATAGCATGGTAATCAATGTCATTTTTCGAATTCTATTTCTCCGATTCATCGAACGGTTATATCCTCATCATCTTCGTTGGTCTGTGCCTCAACCACAATCATAATGTGATTGGGCAAACAAACAATCGGAACTCGCACATATTCAACCCATCCTTGGATTGAACAGATGTGATAAGGTGATGTTTCCTCTTTCACCCTAATCCGATTATTTTGAACTTCAATGATGACATCCCCAAGGGTGCCATCCACGGTGTATGTCCCATCTTTGGACATATCGATGCGTAATACTTCGCTGTCGCGATAAGTCACCACCGCAATCTTCTGGTCGGAGGTTGATGCAATAACCATTGTACGTATTGTTGCATAGAGCGCAATTGAAAGCACCATCAAGACAGCAATAAATACTTTGTCGGCTTTGTTCATCATTTCCCTCCTATCTATATCAATGTTGGAATAATTCCACTAAGTCAACGAGTTGTTTTAAGACATTGACACTTAATCGTGTTTCGATGAGTGGATTAAACTCCACAATATCCATGGAAACAACTTTGTTGGTTTTAAATAGCGCTTTAAGCATGCGCTTGGCTTGTTGGATACTAATGCCATCAGGTACAGGCGTTGACACACCTGGAACCACATCAGGATCGAAGCTATCCATATCAAAGCTAATATGAATGCGATCAAATGCTTCTGCTTTCTTTAATAATACATCCAATGTTTCTTCAATTGGTTGATGATGATCAAGCATCAACATTTGCTTGTCATTAACAAACGCTTCTTCTTTTAAATCCATATCACGAACCCCGTAAAAAACAACTTGATCAGGGGTTAGAAATGGTTGATGGATGTGTCGAAGTAAACGTTCATCCCCATATCCCATCAAAGCAGCCATGGGCATCCCATGAATGCGATGAGTGAGTGTTGTTTCTGGTGTGTTGACATCAGCATGTGCATCAATCCACACCACAAGCGTGTTCTCTTTATACGGTAGACTTCCCATAACAATCGCATGATCGCCACCAATAATCAATGGAAAATCGTGTTGTTCTAACACATCTTTAACATGTGTTTGCAAACGCACAATCACATCTTCAATCATGTTAATGTAATGATCAGCATCACCAAGTGAGCGATCTTGCATTATCATGATATCTGGTTTTTTAATCCACGTTGCGGCAACCAGTGCAGCATGTTGAGTGCCATCAATTTGGGCCCCGACATTGCATCCCACACCAATTTTTTTGACTGTCATTGGATACTACCTTTCTAATAAAAAAACGGCGAACCGTTTTTTATAACTTACCCAAGTATTCATGTTTCTCAAACACCACGGTTTCGGCAATTACGAGCAACTGATCTGTTTCCTCAATGACGTAATCGGGTCCGGGTGATATGGATAAACGCGCACCTTGCGCTTTACGAATACCTAATACATTGATGCCATAGTGATTACGAAGTTCCAACACTTTCAATGATTTGCCTATCCATTTAGTAGGCGCATACATTTCCACGATGCTGTAGTTATCATCGATATCGATCATATCCACCACATTGCGGCTTAATAATTGCTTCGCAACACGCTCACCCATTTCTTTTTCTGGGCGAACCACTTTATCAGCACCGATCTTAAGTAAAATCTCACGGTATGTTTTGTTTTTTGCTTTTGCTAAGATATATGGAACACCTAATTCGCGCAAATTCATGATGGCCATGATGCTCTCTTCTAAACGAGAACCTGTTGCAACAATTGCAACATCACAATCACCAACTCCAATGGCACGAAGTTGTTCGATATCTGTAAAATCTGCTAATACGGCTTGTGTGACAAATTCACTGACACGGTCAACACAACTGATGTCCTTATCAAGTGCAATCACATCAAAATTATATTCACTCAACGTTTTAGCTACAGTAGATCCAAAAATCCCTAAACCTAAAACTGCATAAATCTTCTTCTTCATTTTTAACCCTCCTATCCAACAATCACATGTCCACTAGGATAGTCTATCTTATTCGCACGGCGACGCACTCGATTTGATTTGAGTGAATAAGCCAATGCGATCGGTCCAATACGTCCTATAAACATCAGAATTATAATGACAATTTTACCTGCATTTGTCAAGGACGGAGTTAAGCCCATTGAAAGCCCTACAGTCCCAACAGCAGAGAATGTTTCAAATAAAGTGGTTAAAAAATCAGCTTGCTCTGTCACCAGTAACAACATAAACCCAGTCATGACCACTGTAAATGATAGCACAAGCACAGCCAGTGCTCGTCTAAAAATATCCAAACCAATGTTGCGTTTATAGGCAACTAACTTTTCTTTATTGGCTAGTTCTGTAAACACCATCAATAAAACTAATGCAAAGGTCGTTGTTTTAATACCACCAGCAGTCCCGCCTGGTGAACCCCCAATAAACATAAATGCCATCATTAACACTAAACTAACAGGTCGCATCGCGCCAATATCCAATGTTGAAAAACCGGCTGTTCGAAGTGTTGTTGATTGGAAAAAAGCAGCCATCAGTTTATCAAAAAATGATAGATTCCCCAACGTGGCAGTGTTGTTGAACTCACTGATCAATAGAAATGCCCATCCAACAAACAACAAGACAGCTGTCATATAAAGAACAATCTTGATATGTACTTTTAAATGCGTGATGATTTGTCTGGTCGCATGTTTGCGTTTTAGGATTGAGTTTGCTGATTTTGTTAAATCAAACCATACGGAAAAGCCAAGTCCCCCCATGATGATCAATGTCGTGATCACTCCATTGACGAGCCAATCACTTACATAGGGCTGCAAGCTATTTAATCCAATGACATCAAACCCTGCGTTACTAAATGCAGAAATGCTGATAAAGATAGCCTTAAAAACACCTTGAGAAAATCCAAAGTCCCCAATAAATCGAATGGATAGCAAAACCGCACCGATTGTCTCAAATATTAATGTATAAATCACAATAAAACCGATAAAACTGCCGATTTCACTGATGGTATTTCGAGGTACCGCTTCTTGCATCACTAGTTTTTCTGAATGCCCTAAACGACCGCCAATCGCCAATAAGAAAATCGCAATGATCGTCATTAACCCAAGTCCACCAAGCTGAATCAAAATCATAATGACGGTTTGTCCAAACATACTATAGGCTTCTACGGTTGGATGAATCACCAACCCGGTCACACATACCGCCGATGTAGCGGTGAATAAATGATCTAATATGGTGGCCTGGTTGCTTGCTTGACTGATTGGTAAAGACAGTAAAATTGTTCCAATCGTAATTAAAACTAAAAAACTCAGAGCGATTTGCTGAGCGGGTCTTAAACGAAAAACTTTAGATTTAAAGAAAAGGCGGTTTGACATAAACAAATCCTCTAAAATTCACAAACGAACACACTAACTAGTTTACACCATTCAAACAATAGAATAAAGAAAAAGTTATTCAAAATGTTATTCAAAATGAATTGAATAACTTAAGGTCGCAACATGCATTAAAGTCTGATAAACAGAGCACACTTTGGTTGCTAGTTCATAACTTTTTTGAATCTGAAGTTCATTTGAAACATTTAAGATATAAATATCAATATGCAATGACTCCAATGTTGCTGGAACTTCATCGCGTTTTTCACCAAATGTCTTATAAGTGACTTTCTTATAGGTCACTCTTTTCTTTTGAATAATATCTAAAAAAGTCGAATGAAAACAGCCAATTAGCGCACCTTGTAGCATGCGATAAGGACTGATTTGATTTGGCGCAATCCCGATGGGAATTGATCCATCTTTTAACTTTAGTTCACCTTCAAACGCATCATTGAAATGCGTAATTGCTTCTATTTTTTGTTTCATGATTACTCCCCTGTAGCCAGTTTAGAGCGAATACGAGTCGAGATAGACTCAATAATCAACACAAGAATTATCAGACCAATCAGCAAAGCACCCACATCATTCCAACGAAATGCTGTAATTGCAAATATAAGCGGTGCTCCAATACCACCGGCACCAACCATTCCTAAAATTGTTGCGTATTTAACGTTAATTTCAAATCGATAAATGGCTATTGAAGCAAAATTACTTAACAACTGAGGAATAATACCATACTGAATCTTTTGAATGGTATTACAACCAGAAGCATCAAGTGACTCAATAATACCTGAATCAAGATCTTCAATAACTTCAATAAAGAGTTTAGCAACCATTCCAATGCTGGCGATTGATAATGTTAGCACCCCAGTAAAAGCACCCGGTCCTGTTACACGAATAAACATCAACCCATACACAACAGCAGGAAATGTTCGAATGACAACAATAATTGAAACGCCAATGCTTGCAAACCAACTTGGAACAATATTACGTGATGATAAAAACGCAATCGGCACTGACAATATCGTACCAATGATGGTTCCTAAAAATGCAATCGATGCTGTTTCTAAAAGTAAAAACGGAACCCCATTGCGAGAACTCAAATTAAACAAGATATCCGTGTTTGGAGTAAAGATACTAATAAAAATATTACGTGCAACCCGTAATCCTGTTTCGGTTAAACCACGATACACGATATAATCTGTTGCAATAAATAAAACAACAGCAAAGAAAACAATCATACCTACTTTTAATGGCCAAGATTTCGGTGCGAGCTTTAGTTGATCTTGAACGGTTAGTTTTTTGGTACTCATTATAGTAATTTCTTTCTTATGGTGCGACTGATGGTTTCAATTGTCAACACAGTGACCATCAAGACCAACAAGATCAATCCCACATCTGGATAAATCCGCCACGCTAGCTTTTCATTTAAGATGAGCCCGATACCGCCTGCACCGACATAACCTAAAATGGCAGCATTACGAATATTCATCTCAAAATTATACAACGCCAACGAATAATATTGTCCCCAAAGCTGAGGCATAATGGACGCCCAAAAGGCTTGAATTCGATTGGCACCACTGGATAAAATGGCTTCAAATGGCCCCATATCCGCAGTATCTATAAGCTCAAAGAACATCTTTGTCATGATGGTGAAGGTAAATACAGTAATCGCCATCGTCCCAGCAAATGGACCAGGACCAAAGATTATTCTAAAAATAAGTGCTAAAACAAGCACAGGCAGTGTACGTAAGACACTTGAAATCCATTTTGTAATCGTTCGTCCAATTTTATTTTGATTCATGGCAGTACTTGATGCATAAGCCATAGGCAAAGCCAAAATCACTCCAATTAATGTCCCGACAACACTCATCATGATGGTTGCAATCAGCGGATTGACCACATTTGAAAAATAAGTAAAGTTAGGTGGCAGCATCCGATTGACAATAATCCAAAACTGTTCGCCACGACGAATCAAAATTCCTAAGTTAAAGCGTGTCACACTCATGCTGTAATAAGTTAGCACGACTAAAATAGGGACGACATACACCATAGGGCTAAGTTTTGGTTGCACACTTTTCCCATTGGGTAAAACAATGGGTTTTGGCATAAACAAACGTTTGACCTTATCCATTGATTACTCCTCTCCCTTAAACTCATCGTCACTTAACTCACGTCCATAGATTTCTGTTAAACGATCATTTGTAATTTTGGTGGAAGGTCCATCAAATACGATTAATCCTTCTTTTATTCCAATCACGCGATTGGCATACTTCAGTGCAATATCCACATGATGCATGTTGGCAATCACTGTAATGTTTAGTTCTTTATTAATCTTAACGAAGTCACTCATGACTTGATGCGAAGTAACAGGGTCTAATGATGCGACCGGTTCATCAGCTAAGATAATTTGTGGTTGTTGTGCCACACAACGTGCTAAAGCAACCCGTTGCTGTTGACCACCTGAAAGTTGATCTGCACGGGTATAAGCTTTCTCTAAAATACCAACTTGATCAAGCGCTTCTAATGCAATGATACGATCTTGCTTTGAATAAATCCCGAGCAAACTCTTATAAAAAGGCATGTCTGCAACTCGTGCAGCCAACACGTTTTTGATAACCGTCGTCCGTTTAATTAGATTAAATGATTGGAATACCATTCCAATATTCCGACGAAAGCGACGCAATTTTTTGCCTTTTAGAGTCGTCACATTGATGTCATTGACAATCAATTCACCTGTTGAGACTTTGATCATTTGATTGATGGTTCTTAACAGTGTGGATTTTCCGGCACCAGATAAGCCAATAATCGCAACAAACTCACCTTGTTCTATTTGTAAGTCAACACCCCTTAAGGCAAATACACCATTGGGATATGTCTTTGTTACTTTCGAAAACTGAATCATGATTTCCTCCTAGAATAAAAAAAGAAGCGAGGCAAGCCTCGCTATCTTAATTAATTGCCTTGTGCAATTTGTTGCGCTAAACGAGCTCCATCATAGTCTGAGTCAACAACGACTTTATAACCTTCATGGTTATAAATTGCGATTGCTTCGATTCCTACTGGGTTTTTAGCGATTTCGATAAATGCTTCTTGGATTGCTGTTCTTAATTCACTTGTCATTTCAGGGTTGTTTGATGTAACTGAAATTGTATCGTTAAAGATTCCTTCAGTAACACCAATAACTTCCATTTCAACCCAAATTTCTTCAGTGCGCTCCCACTCGCTTGTCCAGTTTTCCGCATAGTCACGACGGATGTCAGCATAACCAACACCGATGTCACATGTTCCACCAGATAAGCCTTGTGCGATCTCACCATAACCACCAGGAACTGGCGATTTTGTTAAGTCAGCGATTGTTTTGTCAAAATTATTCAACAACCACATGGTTGGGTAAACATAACCAGCTGAAGATGTTGGACTACTTGATACACACCATTGTGCACCATTTACATCTTCCCAAGTTAATGCTTCACCATTGTTTACTTTTTCAGCTAACATACGACCATAAGCACTAGGTCCAGCATAAATAAGTGAACGATAGTAAGTCACTTGATTGGTAGGATCGCCTAATGTTGGTAAGCCATCATTCCAATCCGCAGCATTTTCACTGTCTTTGTTTAGACCAGCACGTGTCGAAGCTAAGATAACTTCCACACCCTCGTCTGAGTATGCAACATAAGTACCACCAGGTAAGAAGCCCACATGTGCAGAACCTGCAGCTAATGCTTCTCCGGCAGCATTATAGTCAGTTGTAACTTCAATTGTTACATTGTTTACTGTAAATCCTCTTTCTGCTAATTCACTAATAAGCAATGCTTTTAAAGGCTCAGTAGCGTCTAAAATCAATCCAGGATCACGACTTGGTACAAATAATACGACCAAATCTTGAATAACCTTATCATCGGTATCTTCACCACTTGGTGAACAAGCAGCTAAAGCACCAAACAATAAGAAAGCAACTACAAACAATTTAAAAAATGTTTTCATTGGTTCCCTCCTGTAGATTTTCTCTACGATTTGATTTTACCATAGCAACCTAGTCACCTCAATCATATTACAATAAAAAATAAACTTTTTAACTCAACGTTAACACTAGCTGTTTTGATTTGCTATAATGAAACCGGTGATAAACTATGAAATCCATTCGATTAATTGTGAGTTCTGACACCCATGGCGTCATTTTAGACCATCAATATTCTGATGGGCAAAAAGCACCCATGGGCCTTTGTCGTTTAAATACATATCTTAAACAATCCAAGCAAACACACCATGTGATTGCCATTGATAATGGTGATGCCCTTCAAGGGACACCTTTGCTTACCTATCTTAATCAACACAATCACCACCCACACGCCTTAGCAGATGTTTTTAATGCGTGTGATTTTTCATATTACAATTTAGGCAATCACGATTTCAATTATGGTCCAGATGTGCTGTTGAATTTTATACATTCGATGACTAGCAAATGCTTAACCAGCAATGTCCTTTATCAAGGACAACCCCTAGGTCAAACCTACATAGAAACCATCAGTGGCCTAACCATTGGTTATATTGGCGCTGTGACAGATTATATACCCCATTGGGAAAAACCAGAACACATCAAAGACTTTGTGTTTTTAGATGTACTCACGACAATCAAAAAGGAAGTCGCACGCATAAAAGACCAGGTTGACTTGGTAGTTGTGGTGTATCATGGCGGCATTGAAAAAGACTTGCTCACCCATCAAGAAACAGAACGATACACCAAAGAAAATGTGGGGTATCAAGTAGCTTATATGGATGGTGTTGATATTTGTTTTACTGGCCATCAACATCGCTCCATCAACACACAAACCACACAAGCACTTACCCTACAGTGTGCTCATAATGCCACTGAGGTGATGCAAGTTGAGATTGATCTTAAGACAAAGCAACTTGATGGTCAACTAGTTCCTGTCAATCAACCATCTGATGTTGATATTGTCTCTTTAGTAGCAAAACAAGAACAACTGACCCAACAATGGTTAGATCAACCTCTTGGTGAGTTAGTGCAATCTTGCTTAATCAAAAATCAAAAAGATGCACGAATAAACAAGCATCCTCTTGTTAGCTTTATCAATCAAGTCCAACTCGATGCTACCGGTGCTAAGCTTAGTGCAACCAGTCTATTTAATCAAGCCACAGGATTTAATCAGATGATTACTAGAAGAGATCTTGTCAGCACCTATGTTTATCCAAACACACTCATAGTAAAAGCAATGAAGGGCCATCAAATCAAAGCGATGTTGGAGCAATGCGCCAACTACTTCATCATAAATGATCAAAACGAAGTAGATATTAATCCAACATATATATACCCAAAACCGCAACACTTTAACTACGATATGATTGATGGAATCAACTACACGATTAGTGTTTCAAAGCCTGTTGGCAATCGTGTCACAATCACAACACTCGATAACCAGCCTTTTGATTTAAACCTAACCTATACTATCGCCATGAACAATTATCGCGGGGTTGGTGGGGGTGATTTTGATATGGTAACAAAAGCAGAAACAATCCAAGATACCAATCAAGACATGGTGGATATCTTAGCAGACTATATCCAAACACACTCACCAATCAAAATTAACCATCACAAAAACATCAACGTGACCAAGTAAGGTTAAATTGTTTTCGTTTTTCATTAACAACACCTTGTATCTTTGCTATAATGAGACCGTTGAGTGAGAGTACACGCACACTCAATGCAAAGGTAACAAACAATTTATGAAGTCTCAACAGACAACCCATCGATTTAACAATCACCATGATGTTAAGGTATTGATTCATCAAAGCAATCATTTGAGCGTTTCAATCGGTTTGTTGTACATATTTCTGGGATTCAAAGATATCAAAAACCCCACTTTTTAGTGAGGTTTTGTAGTTTTTGGCGTTTATGTTAAAGGAGCATTATGAAAAACCAAGCAGATGTTGTGATTATTGGTGGTGGCATTAGTGGATTAATGATGGCCTACTCATTGAGTAAGTCTAATCCAAAAAATAGAATCGTTTTATTAGAAAAAGGCCACACCCTTGATCATCGTAAATGTCCTATCATTGAAAAGAAAGTTGATTCATGCATCGATTGCAAATACTGTGCCATCATGGAAGGTCTTTCAGGTGCTGGCGCTTATTCTGATGGAAAATATATCATATCAACAGAATACGGTGGATGGTTAACAGACTTTTATCCTGCCAATCAAGTATTGGATGCCATTGAAATGGCTGATGAAATTCTAATGGGATTTGGAGCAACCAAAGAACGCTATCTGCCTGATGCATCATTAAAGCAACTATGTCTACAACATGATTTACACATACAAAGTGCTCAAGTCAAACATTTAGGCACAGATGATAATCAAAAAACAATGAGTAAGTTCATCAACTACTTAATCAACAAAGTGGAAATCATCACCTTAGCCAATGTCATAGATGTAAATAAAGAGACCCACGAAGTGACTTATGTTCATCAAGAACAAACCAAGCATATTTTTGGAGATGTGATTGTCTTTGCTATTGGCCGCAGTGGTTCGGATTTCTTTTCAAGCTGGTGTAACAAACAAAAGATTCCACAAACAAACAATCAAGTTGATATTGGCGTTCGTGTGGAACTGCCTTATGAAGTTTGGTCAGATTTTTCAAGTAAAATTTATGAACCAAAGATTTGGTATCGTTCCAAAGTATACAATGATAAAACGCGTATGTTTTGTTTTAATGAAAAAGGACATGTTGTCATTGAAAACACCGATGGTATCAAGACCGTTAATGGTCACTCATTTAAAGACCCTAAAAAGCATAGTCTTAACTCAAACTTTGCACTGTTAAATACCATTCACTTTACAACACCATTTGATGAGCCCATCACCTATGCACGCTATATTGCCAAGCTAGCCAATATGATAAGTGGCAATGGTGTGCTTGTGCAACGACTTGGTGATTTACTCCAAGGACGTCGTACCAATCAAGCACGACTAGATCAATCCACAACCATTCCTACTGCTCATGCAGTAGCAGGCGATTTAAGCTTATGCATACCTAAACGACAGTTGGATAATATTCTTGAAACCCTGCTTGCCCTTGATAAAGTAGCTCCAGGAACTGCAAATGCTGACACGCTGCTTTATGGTGTTGAATGCAAGTATTATTCTGCACGTCCCAAAACTATAGATTTTGAACTAGTCAATACAAAAGGTATCTTTGCGATCGGTGATGGTGCTGGTTTTACCCGCTCTTTATCCCATGCAGCAGCACATGGCTTGATGGTTTCAAAAGTCATCACTAAAAAATATTTGACGAAATAGGAGAATCAAATGAATCAATATCAAAGTGCACTATCCACACGGTATGGCTCACAAGCCATGCGTGAATTATTTAGTGATCACAACAAGTACAAACAATGGCGACGTTGTTGGTTAGCATTAGCAAAAGCACAACAACAACTAGGTCTTGATATTTCTGATGCTCAAATCAATCAGTTAGAAACTCACCTCGATGATATCGATTTAGCAACTGCTGCACATTATGAAGAGAAATTTCAACATGATGTCATGGCACAACTCTATACATATGCTGATCAAGCACCACTGGCCAAAGGCATTTTGCATTTGGGTGCAACATCCGCCTTTGTCAGTGATAATGGTGAACTGCTCTCTCAATTTGAAGCCATGAATATCCTGTCTAATAAATTAACAGACATCATCACTCAACTGGCAAAACAAGCAAATTCCTATGCTAGTATGGCTACTGTTGGGTTTACACATTACCAACATGCACAACCAACGACTCTTGGTAAACGCTTGGCATTGTATCTTCAAGATTTTGTCAGTGACATGGATCACATGATGTTATGGATTGATTCATTAAAACTAAGAGGTGCAAAAGGAACCACAGGATCACAAGCAAGTTTCTTAGCGCTATTTGATCAAGACCATAAAAAGGTAGAACAACTTGATCAGTTGATAGCTCAGCATTTAAACATGAAAGAAACCTATGTTATCACAGGTCAAACATACCCAAGAAAACAAGATTCAATAACTTTGAATATCCTAAGTGGATTAGCTCAAAGTGCTCATAAATTCGCTGTTGATTTTCGATTGATGCAACATGATGGCATCGTTTCTGAACCATTTGGAACACACCAAATTGGATCATCAGCCATGGCATATAAACGTAACCCGATTTTATCTGAAAAGATATGTGGCTTATCACGCAAAGTGATGATTGACGCTTTAAATGGACCGATGACGGCCGCCAATCAATGGTTAGAACGATCACTAGATGATTCTAGCAATCGCCGCTTGGTGCTTGCTGAAGCCTTTATTATTGTTGATGAGATTCTAATATCCACCTTAAAAGTCATTGAAGGCATGATTGTATATCCTAATAAAATCAGTGATCAACTCAATCAATACTTACCCTTTTTAGCCACAGAACCACTATTGATGGCCATTGTTAATAAAGGTGGCGATCGTCAAGTATGGCACGAACATATTCGCCAACAATCCATGCAAGTGATTCAATCACAACAAGACCCAGTTCAACTCATCAAACATTTAAAAGAAATTGCTGGCTTTCCATTATCCGATGATGAAGTCAACCACATCATGCAACCAAGTCAATTTGTTGGCTTAGCACAACAACAAACACAAACATACATTGAATCAATTAAACACTATGTGAAGGAGTCATACTATGATTAAAGCAATTGTCGGGGCAAACTGGGGGGATGAAGGAAAAGGCAAAGTCACTGATATCTTTGCCCAAGAATCTGATGTGGTCATTCGATATCAAGGTGGCAACAATGCCGGTCATACCATTATTAATGAATATGGTAAGTTTGCATTGCATATGTTACCTTCAGGCATTTTCAATCCCAATACTATGAATGTCATAGGAAATGGTGTTGCATTAAATATTCCTGCTCTAATGAAAGAAATAGAAGGATTAAAACAACAATATAACCACCCTATTCAACTGATGATTTCAGATCGCGCACAAATTGTCATGAGTTATCATGTCCTATTTGATACATTAGAAGAACAACGCTTAAGCAATAAACAATTTGGCTCAACAAAATCAGGCATTGCACCATTTTATGCTGATAAGTATGCAAAATTGGGTTTTCAAGTGTGTGAGCTATTTGATGAAGCTTATTTAAAGGACAAAGTTGATCGCTTACTGGATATCAAAAATGCCCTGTTAGTTCATCTCTATCATCAACCACCCATAACCAAACAAGCCATCCTTGACGAGTTAAAACAACATCGTGACATGGTTGCTCCTTATGTGGGTGATGTCATGGCTTACTTAAAAAAAGCACGGCAAGAAAACAAAACAATTCTATTAGAAGGTCAACTTGGCGCATTACGTGATCCTGACTTTGGTATTTATCCTTATTCTACCTCTTCTAGTACTCTTGCTCATTATGCGATGATTGGTGCTGGCTTACCTGTGAGCATTGATCAAGTATGGGCTATTACAAAAGCATATTCATCGGCTGTTGGAGCTGGACCATTTGTTGCTGAAATTGAAGGTGATGAAGCTCAAGAATTACGTCAACGTGGTGGCGATAGTGGTGAATACGGCGCGACCACTGGACGACCTCGCCGAGTGGGATGGTTTGATTGTGTTGCCACACGATATGGTGTCCAAATTCAAGGTGCAACTCATGTTGTATTAACCAATCTTGATGTGCTTTCTTATAAAGATGAGATACCCGTTGTTGTTGGTTATGACACACCAAACTTTCATCAAGACCGTTTTCCAAATATCACACGAATCCAAAACTCAAAACCAATCATGACAAAAAGACCTGGTTGGAATGTGGATATTACGCAAATCAAAGACTATGAGCAATTGCCTATTAATGCAAAGCTGTATGTTGACTTTATTGAGCAAGAAATTGGAGTTGGTATTTATTGGGTATCCAATGGTCCCCATCGTGATCAAATGCTAAAACGTACGCCAAAGATATAAAAAACATCCGCTGCTTGAATCAGCGGATGTTTTGTTTTAATACATGCCTTCAGGCATTGCTGGTGCTTTTTCTGGTTCTGGAATTGAAGCTACTGCAGCTTCTGTTGTTAAGAACAATGCTGCAATCGATGCTGCATTTTGAAGTGCAAGACGTGTGACCTTGGTTGGATCAACAATTCCTGCCTTAACCATATCTGTCCATTCACCTTTTTTTGCATCAAAGCCGATATTTCCTTCTTGTAATAATTGAGTATCGACAATCTCACCACCGTCAAATCCAGCATTCTCTGCAATTTGCCATAATGGTGCTAAGATGGCATCAAAGACAGCACTAATGCCTTTTTGTTCATCATTGTTGTCACCTTTAACGTTGTCTTTTAGCTCTTTATAGGCATATGCAAGGGCTGCCCCTCCACCAAATACAACGCCTTCACTAACTGCGGCTTTGGTTGCATTAAGTGCATCTTCAATACGTAGTTTCTTTTCTTTCATTTCACTTTCGGTTGCTGCGCCAACTTTAACAATCGCAACACCAGTGGTGAGTTTTGCTAAACGTTCATTTAAACGTTTTAAATCATATTCGCTTGTTGTATTACTGATGATGCTACGAATTTCTGCTGCACGTGCATCAATCGCTTCTTTGCTACCTGCTCCTGATACAATCGTAGTTTCGTCTTTTTTAATAACAACTTTGCCAGCTTTACCTAAATGTTCAAGCTCTGTTTCTTTAAGCTCCATATTTAGATCTTTAGAAATAAATGTTGCACCCGTCACAATGGCAATATCTTCTAAGATCGCCTTTTGATTATCACCAAAGCTTGGTGCTTTGGTTGCAGCAACATTGAATGTGCCTCGCATTTTATTGACGACAAGGGTTGCAACCACTTCATTGTCCAAATCATCGGCAATAATCAATAGTGGTTTGCTCATTTGAACAATCTTTTCAAGAAGTGGCAACACATCTTGGATTGTTGAGATTTTATGATCGGTCACTAATACATGAACATCTTCCATGTTTAGTTCCATCTTTTCACGGTTGCTCACCATATAAGGCGACACATAACCTTTGTCGTATTGTAATCCTTCAACGACTTCTAACTCTGTTTCAAATGTATTGGATTCATCCACTGTGATGACGCCTTCTTTGCCAACACGATCCATTGCACGAGCAATAATTCGACCAATTTCTACACTTCCTGCAGAAATTGCAGCAACATCGGCAATGTCATGATTGGTTTCAATTGGAACAGATTGTTTTAATAAGTATTCTGTGATTGCTTTTGATGCTTTTTCAATACCATCACGCATTAAAACAGGATTTGCTCCTTTATCAATCGCTACTAATCCTTTATGGATTATCGATTGTGCTAAAAGTGTTGCGGTTGTGGTGCCATCACCTGCTGTGTCGTTGGTTTTATTGGCAACCTCATACACCAGTTTTGCACCCATATCCTCATATTTATCTTCTAATTCAATTTCACGAGCAATGGTCACCCCATCATTGGTAATCAGTGGTGAACCATACCCTTTTTCTAAGACGACATTGCGTCCTTTAGGTCCTAGTGTAATTTTGACAGCATCTGCTAATGTATTGATGCCCTTTAACATTGCTTCTCTTGAATCACGTGAAAAACGTACTTGTTTTGCCATGGTAACCTCCTACTCAATAATGGCAAGGATGTCCTTGCTTTCAACAATTAAGAAATCTCTATCTTCATATTTGACGTCAGTTCCCGCATATTGCTTGAATATGACGGTTTGTCCGACACTTAACCCCACTGGGATTAACTTGCCATCCTCTTCTTTTCCTGGCCCGACGGCAACAACAGTTGCCATGGATGGTTTATCCTTGGAAGCCTCAGCTAAAATAATGCCACTTGCTGTCTTTTTCTCTGCTTCCACTTTTTCTAATAGAACGCGATCTAATAATGGTACTATCATCTCTTCATCCTTTCTTTATCTTAATTTAGCACTCACATAAATGAAGTGCTAATCCAAATACTATTATACGAGTTACCACGATGTTGTCAACCATTTAGAACGACAAAACACTAAAAAAGTTGTGAAATCACAGCATTGTTATTTTTTGGATTGAACTGGTTTTGCAGGTACACCAACTACTGTTAATCCATCTGCTACATCTTTAACAACAACAGCATTGGCACCGACCACCACATGATTACCAATGGTGATATCACCAATCACTTGTGCTCCTGCACCAATGACGACATGATTCTTTAATGTAGGATGACGTTTGACACTATCTCCCGATTTACCACCAAGTGTGACACCATGAAAAATTGTGCAATCATCCCCAACAATTGCAGTTTCACCAATCACCACACCCATGCCATGATCAATAAAAAAGCGTTTCCCTATTGTTGCTCCTGGATGGATTTCAATCCCTGTTAACCATCGTGCAAGTTGTGAAATAAACCGTGCAATAAAGAAAGAACGAATCTTATAAAACAAATGGGCAACACGATAAAACGCCAAGGCATGGACTCCAGGATAAAGAATCAACACTTCTACTACAGAGCGTGCTGCTGGATCTTTTTTTACGATGGCACGAGAGGTATCAAACAAAGGCATTTTACACTCCTTCTTCAAAAACATGACTACTTAAATAACGTTCACCTGTATCAGGCAACACCACAACAATGGTTTTTCCTTGATAATGTGGGTTTTTTGCAAAATCCAGTGCGACTGCAAAAGCAGCACCAGAAGAAATACCAGAAAGAATCCCACAACGCTGTGCTAAAAGATGAGTGTATTCTTTTGCACGTTGATCAGAAATAACAACGACTTCATCAAGTATATCTACATTTAGATTTTTTGGAATAAAGCCTGGTCCTATTCCGTATATTCCATGTTTTCCTGGTGGCTTATTCGATATCACAGGTGATCCTTCAGGTTCAACTGCAATAATCTTAACATGAGGTAATTTCTCTTTTAAAACAGCACCCACACCACTTAGTGTGCCTCCAGTTCCAGAACCAGCAACAAAAACATCAACCTGATCTTTAGTATCACGTAGTATTTCAATCGCTGTTGTTTTTTGATGCACCATTGGATTAGCTGGATTTTCAAATTGCATTGGGATAAACGAATTTGATGATGCTTGAGCAAGTTTTTCTGCCTTAGCAATTGAACCTTTCATGCCTAAAGCACCATCGGTTAGTACCAGTTTTGCACCATAGGCACGGATTAGTTTGCGACGTTCTTGTGTCATGGTATCTGGCATGATAAGTGTGCATTTTAGATTTAGCGCAGCACAAACCATGGCAAGCCCTATGCCTGTGTTGCCACTGGTTGGCTCGATAATTTCAGTTGATTCATCTATTTTTTTATCCAAAATAGCTTGC
The DNA here is from genome assembly GCA_964350055.1 of uncultured Erysipelothrix sp. Taxonomy (GTDB): domain Bacteria; phylum Bacillota_I; class Bacilli_A; order Erysipelotrichales; family Erysipelotrichaceae; genus UBA6182. The sequence continues at coordinate 229 of CAYGIY010000003.1, read as the reverse complement.
TTGATCATTGCATAAGCAATACGATCTTTGACACTACCACCTGGATTAAAACTTTCTACTTTAACAAGCACACGAGCATTTAACCCCTCAAAGTAACCTGTTACATCGATCATTGGTGTATTACCAATGGTTTCTACAATTGATTTATATATCATTTTATTCACCATCGTCACAATACCAAATAAAAGACACTATTACCACTGATGTTATCTTTATAACAAATTAATTC
>CAYGIY010000002.1:19065-56088 GCA_964350055.1 uncultured Erysipelothrix sp. | reverse complement strand
TGCTTATTCAAATAATGATTGATTATAATCTATTTTTAAATGGTCGTATGCTTTTTGAGTGACCACGCGACCACGAGGTGTTCGATTAATAAAACCAATTTGTAATAAGTAAGGTTCATAAACATCTTCTAATGTCATTGCCTCTTCACTAATGCTACTTGCAATGGCTTCTAATCCTACAGGTCCTCCTTTAAAACGTTCAATGATGCCACGTAAGTAGCGAACATCGACATCATCTAATCCAATATGATCAACTTTTAAACGGTCTAAAGCCATGTTTGTGACACTTAGGTCAATCACATTATCATTATAAACCTGTGCAAAATCACGAACACGTCGAAACAATCGATTCGCAATTCTAGGTGTTCCTCGAGAGCGTTTTGCTATTTCATGCTTTGCATCATCCAATATTGATGTTTCAAGCACACGTGATGTTCGTGTTAAGATTTGAGCTAACTCATCAACGCTGTAATAGTCTAGTTTTGATACGATTCCAAAACGATCGCGTAATGGTGCTGTTAAATCACCTGCTCGTGTGGTCGCACCAACCAAAGTAAATGGTGGTAAGTCTAACCGAATGGACCGTGTTGTGGCATCTTTGCCAATAACTAAATCAATCGCATAGTCTTCCATGGCAGGATATAGTACTTCCTCTACCACTTTCGGTAAGCGATGTATTTCATCAATAAATAAGATATCACCGGCACTAAGAGAACTCAAAATAGCGGCTAAATCACCACTCTTTTCAATGCTAGGTCCGCTGGTGATTCGAATATTACTGTTCATTTCATGAGAAAGAATATAAGCCAAGGTTGTTTTTCCAAGCCCTGGTGGGCCATAAAATAAAATATGATCCAACGCTTCTTGACGTGCGCGCGCAGCAGAAATAAACACGCGAATGTTCTCTTTTAGTTCATGTTGTCCTACATACTCACTTAATGTGGTTGGTCGTAATGTGTTTTCATCATCAGAACTAGATGGGTAAACACTAAGCACTTGTTCCATTAAAACCCTTTCTTATGTGTCAGTAGCCACTGTAGGCTAATCTTAATTAACTCTTTATCATCAAGATCAGCATGCTCTGCAAGATACGCTGGTAATCCACTTAATTCACTATTTTTATAGCCAAGTTGTTTGAGCGCTTCGATTGTATCTGTTATCTTTGGCGTTGTTTTATTCTGTGTTTGTACATGAACAAGTTTTCCTTTTAAATCAAGAATAATTTGCGATGCACTTTTTGCTCCAATTTGAGGTAAAGTTTTAAGAAACGAAATATCTTCACTGATAATGGCTTTTGTTATTTGTTCCATAGTTGCAACAGTGAGTGCAGCTAAAGCAGTTTTTGGGCCAATCCCTTTGACATTAATAAGTTGTTCAAACATGTTTTTTTCTTCATTTGTTAAAAAACCGTACAAAGCATGTTGATCTTCTTTGATAATATTGATGGTATATAAAAAAACATCTGTCTTTAGTTGCAATGCTTCTGGTTTATTGAATCCAACTTTGTATCCAATACCATTAACATCAATCAAGACATAATCTACACCTAATGCAAATACTTTACCCTTTAGAAATGCAATCATAATGGTCCACCTTGTTTATCATTATAGCACAATCCATCATTAATCTTCTTGTTCTACAAAGACAAAAGTCACATCATCAATCGCAATGATATCGCCATCTTTTGCACCTGCATCACGAAGTGCTTGATCAACACCCCATCGCTTCATAATATACGCAAAACGTTGTGCTGCTTCCTCACTATCAAATGAAAATTGACGATATTTATTGAGTAGTGCATCACCTTTAAGTCGCCATTGATAGGACGAAATACGTTCAATCTCAAATTTTGGTTTTGGAGGTTGATAAGTATAGGTAAAGGTTGGTTCTGCTACTATAATGTTTTCCTTTTCCTTCATTTGTTGTAGTGTTTCTGCCATTTTAAACATCAAACGATGGATTCCTTGCTTAATTGGAGCAATGATTTCAAACACTTCCACTTCAGGAAATGTTTGTTTAAAACGCTCTAGATTATCTTTTGATTCATCAAGATCCATTTTATTCGCCACTACAATCTGTGGACGATTACTAAGATTAACGACATAATTTTTTAACTCTTCATTAATAATACGGTAGTCTTCAACTGGATCACGATGATCGGTTGCTCCCATATCCAATACATGAACAAGCACTTTGGTGCGTTCAATATGACGCAAAAACTCAATGCCTAATCCTTTACCTTGATGGGCACCTTCAATTAAACCTGGCAAATCAGCAACAACAAATGATGCATAATCTGGTACCGAAACAACTCCTAAATTAGGAATGATTGTTGTAAATGGATAGGCTGCAATTTCTGGTTTAGCAGCGCTTATAACGCTAAGTAGTGTTGATTTTCCAACAGATGGAAAGCCAACTAACCCGACATCAGCTAATAATTTGAGTTCTACAACTACATCTTTATGCTCACCTAACGCACCTTTTTCAGCAAAATCTGGAGCAGGATTGCGTGGTGTTTTAAAGCGGGCATTTCCTTGACCACCTTTACCACCATAGGCTAAAACTGCACGCTGATTAATATCGACTAAATCAACGATCATTTCTCCTGTATTTGCATCTTTAAACATCGTTCCTAATGGCACATACAAAATTGTATCTTCACCATAAGCACCGTGCATTTTCTTATTTTTTCCATTTTCGCCATGTTCAGCTTTGATTAGCTTTTGATATCTTAAATCAAGCAATGTTGATTTATTGGTATCCACTGCAACAATAATGTCACCGCCCTTACCACCATCACCACCGTATGGACCACCAAGTGGGACATACTTCTCGCGTCGATATGAGACTAATCCATCGCCACCTCTTCCGGCTTTGACTTCAATTTTTACTTTATCAATAAACATAATGTTTCCTTTTTTCAAAAAATCCCCTTTCGGGGATTGTTTTATGCTTTTGGATAAACAGAAACTCTAGTTTTGCTTCTGCCTAAACGTTCAAATTTTACAACACCATCAATTAATGCAAATAAGGTGTCATCTCCTCCACGCCCAACATTTGTACCTGGGTGAACTTTAGTTCCGCGTTGGCGATATAAAATTGAACCTGCATGCGTAAATTGACCATCTGCGCGTTTTGCTCCCAATCGTTTGGATGCAGAATCGCGACCATTTTTTGTTGATCCTGTTCCCTTTTTTGAAGCAAACAGTTGAAGATCTAACATGTATTTCATGGTTTACACCTCCTGTTTCAGTATTTTTATATAATTTGGATGCGCTGCTTGAATTGTTTCTAACTGGATGATCATTGTTTTTAAGATCATTTGTTGATTATTTTGGATATGTTGAACTTGTATGTCCACAAATCCCTCATTCATGGTTTCCACAATTGTGTCTTCACATTCACTTACAAGCGCATTTAGGGTTCCTACACTGATTGCACTGACTCCAGCACATACTAGGTCTTCACCCTTTTTAGCAGCATTGGCATGTCCTGTTATGGTACATCCAACGATGTTTGGCCCATCGTATTTGACAGTAATGTGAATCACATTATGCCTCGATATTTTCGATTACAAGTTTTGTATATGGTTGACGATGGCCTTGTTTACGACGAGAAGAACCTTTTTTGGCTTTGTATTTGAAGATTACAATCTTCTTTTGTTTGCCTTGTTTTTCTACTTTCGCAGTTACTTTAATGCCTTTTAAGTACGGAGTACCAACGCGTGTGGTACGGTTTGAATAAACCAATACTTTGTCAAAGACAACTTCATCACCTTCGTTGACATCTAATTTCTCAACGAAAATGGCTTGTCCTTTTTCAACACGTAATTGCTTTCCGCCTGTTTCAATAACAGCATACATAGTCGTGCACCTCCTTTATTTTTTCACCCAGACTCGCCTATGTTGGTGGCTATTGCACTTAAACCAATATAAGAGCGGTTACAGTCGTGGGGTACAACTGTGTTATTTTACCATAAGAAACGTAAAATAACAATATTTTGTGCTTGCTAGCTCATTATAAAATATTTCAAGCTAACTGTATAGTCAAATCATCAAATAAATAACCCAAAAACAATCGCAAATACAAGCGCTGGTAGCATATTGGTCACCTTAATACTCGTCACTTTTAACATATTTAGACCAAGTGCTAAAATCAAAGCAGACCCTGTTGCGCTCATAAGCGCAATCGTTTGCGGATTTAAATATATAGCAATCATACTTGCAAATAAAGTTAAACCACCTTGATAGATGATGATTGAAACAGATGAAAACATGACACCAATACCCAAAGATGCACTTAATAAAATTGCTGCTACAAAGTCTAGTGTTGATTTTGTAAACAATATTTCATAGTTTTGATTCAATCCTGCTTCAAATGATCCCACAATTGCCATGGCACCAATTGCAAAAAGTATCGTCGCACTTAGAAAACCGCGCGCAAACCAACCTTTTTCCTGCTTTGATGAGAGTTTTGACTCTAAATGTTCAAGCAACTTTTGAATTCTAAGTTCTAAATTCATGAGTTCACCGACAAATGCACCTAAACTCAATGCAATGATCATATACAATATATGCTCAACTTCAATCATGCCTGCAATACCAATGACAATCACAACCAAAGCAAGCACATGAAAGAGTGCATCTTGCATTGATGTTGGAATTTTATTCTTAAATAGTAATCCAATGACGCTTCCACAAACTATAGCAGCTGCATTAACCCATGTTGCAAACATCTTAAATCTCCTGTTCGTTTGGTTCAAGTAGCAGTTCAACAAAGAATGTTGTCCCTTTGTTTTCAATTGAATTGACACCAAAAGGTACTTTGTGAGCTAAACAAATAGATTTTGCAATCGCTAATCCAAGTCCTGAACCAGTATCACTACGTGCAAAATTCTTATCTATTTTATAGTAACGATCCCATATGTATGGTAAATCTTCTTCATTAATACCAGATCCATGATCGATTACTTCAATACGCACGGTTTCTTTTTTACGAATAGCTTTGATATGCACCAACTTATCATCTCCCACATGGGTGATAGCATTGTTGATGTAGTTAAATAGCACCTGTCCCATTTTAACCTCATCACAATATACCAAAAGAGCCTCATCCACGTCACATTCAATTTTTATCTTTAAAGATCTAATTGTACCTGTAAAAACGCCAAGAATGTTTTCAACCATGGATTTTAAATGAACGATTTTTGGTTCAATTAAAAGTTGTGGGTGATCATACTGTGATAGCTTGAGCATGTCTGATACCAACACATCCAAATGATGTGCTTCTTGAAGAATGATATTAAGGTGTTCTTCACGTTTTTTTGGAGAATTACCCGAGATGTCTTTAATCATTTCAGCATAAGCTTTGATTGTCGTCAACGGTGTTTTAATATCATGTGACACATTGGCGATAAGATCTTTTCTTAGTTCATCCATCTTAGAGATTTCCGATGTAGCATAATTAAGTGTTTGTGCAAGTTCAGTGACCTCACTATACCCACTTGGTTCAAAGTGGACATTAACATTTCCAGCAGCTAATTTTTTAGCACTGTTGACCATTGAATCCAACGGTTTGGCGATTCGTGATGAAATCACCACCGCCATAAAGCTACTTAAAACAAACACGGCTATGGTAACATAAACAAATTGGTCTTGCAAAATAGAAATCGTTGAATCAAGTGGTTCAATTGGAGCATTAACAAAGACATAATAGTTAGTAAAATCAGCAACGACTTCCTTTCCATAAAACATCATTTCACGATTCGTGTTTTGACTATCCATGATGAAAAAAAAGTCTGTGCCACTCACTACTTTAGCCTGATCAATGTATTCATTAATAAAGTTTGGATTATCAAGATGATTGCTTCGTGATATAAAACAAGTCACACCTAATGTATCAACAAAATAGACTTGTTGTGCTTGTTCATTATAGACGCTCGCACATACATTGTTTGCAATCGCAATCTGAGCAATATTATCTGATAAACGATCATTTCGAAGTCCTTCTTCAATGGTTGAAGCAACCACACGAACATCACTAATTTTAGTATTTCGATAATAAGGCTTTAAAAAAACAATTTGAAAAGACCAAAGCAACAGCAAAATTGCTATTGTATATAGCATCATGTAAGTCCATGTTTTATAACGAATGCCTCTAATGTTCAGTTTCAAATTTATACCCAGTACCCCTTACCGTAACAATGTAATGACGATAATGCTTAAGACTTTTTCGTAGCATCTTAATATGAGTATCTACTGTTCGATCATCGCCATAGTAATTGTAGTTCCATACTTTATTTAATAAGTAATCACGTGATAATGCTTGGTTTTTATGATTGACCATAAATGTTAGCAATTCATATTCTTTTGGTGTCAAGTTAATGCGTTCTTTATCAATGGTTACCGTCTTAGCATCAAAATCGATCACCATTTGATCAAACACAACTTGCTTGTTGGAGCTGATTTTACTGCGATTTAGTACCGTTTTGATGCGTGCCATTAGTTCTTTTAGCGAAAATGGTTTGACAATGTAATCATCAACCCCCAACTCAAATCCATGCAGTTTATCGTATTCTTCAAATCGAGCAGATAACATGATAACTGGTATGTCTTTGATTTCTTTTATTTGTTTAATCGCACTAAATCCATCTAAATTTGGCATCATGATGTCTAACACAATAAGATCAATATCTTCATGTTGAACAATATCGATGGCTTGTTGACCATCTTGAGCTGTTAATACCTCATAATCATGAGCTAATGCATATTCTTTGATGACTTCTCGAATGTTAATTTCATCATCAACAATTAGTAGTTTACTCATAAGACCTCCTTCTGGTCAACTTCGGACATGTTTGAGACAATGAATGTCTTTTTTTGATCCATGTGACCTTTGACAATAAAAACTCTACTTTTTTCAAGTGAATCTTTCATTTGTTTGTATAGCTGTGGCCAAAGAATTGCTTCGATTGTTGCACTATCATCACTAAATGTCACAAATGCCATCCATTCGCCACGCTTAGTTTTAATTGCCTTAAAGCGATCAATCATCACACATAGATTATGTGCTTGCGAATCATTAAGGGAAGTAATAGAAGTGATTGGTAAGTTTAGTTTTGATTTTATGCTCACAATAGGATGATTACTAAGATAGAAGCCCAGCACTTCTTTTTCTTTTTCAAGTGTGTGTAGTGGCTGATCTTTTACATGCATCATAATGGGTTTACTCACAAGATTCAAGTCTATTTGAACATGATCTTCTGTCTCAATTTTCACAAGATTGCCAAAATTGAGCGCATCATCAAGGGAAGCAATCATATCAAGACGTTTAAGCTTAAAGTCATCACATGCCCCTGCATAGATTAATGCTTCAAATGTTTTTGTGTTGAATCGATGGACCATCATACGAGCAACAAAATCAAATAGATCAACAAATGGTCCATTTAATTCTCTTTCTTTAACAAGTTGCTCTACGGCATTGGTTCCAATACCCTTAATAATCGATAGTGGCAACAACAAACCATCTGGTTTTAATTGATAAGTTGATTTACTTTCAAAAATGCTCATTGGATAAAGTGTGATTTTCTTCTTTCGACATTCATAAAGATATTCAATTGTTTTACCTTCAGAACCAATCACACCATTAAGTAGCGCACAATAGAAATAAGACGGATAGTTTGCTTTTAAATAGGCCATTTGATAGGATATTAGACCATAAGCGACAGCATGTGATTTATTGAAACCATAATTGGCAAACTTCCCAATGAGTTCAAATAATGAGATGGCTTCTTGTTCAGCAATGCCATTAGCAATGGCTCCTTTAATAAAATCAGCTTGAAGTTGCTGAAATTCTTTTGAGTTCTTTTTACTGATTGCTTTTCGAAATAAATCTGCTTTTGCTAGTGAAAAATTAGCTAGTGCTACAACCGCTTGTAGAATCTGCTCTTGATAAATTAAAATGCCATATGTATCAGCCACAATCGGCTTTAATTTTTCATGAACATTAAATGTCGTTTGTTGTTTATGTTTTGCTTCTAAATAAAGCGGAATATTTTCCATTGGACCTGGACGATACAAAGCGATTGTCGCTACAATATCATCAAAACGATCAGGTTTCATCTGCACGATCAAACGCTTCATGCCCTCTGATTCTAATTGGAAGATACCTGTTGTATCTCCTTGTCGAATCAATTGATACGTTTTTTGATCATCTAGTGGTAATTTTAGAATATCGATTGGTTCTTCAATCATATCTAAAACATCTTCAATAATTGTTAGATTACGTAACCCTAAAAAATCCATCTTTATTAAGCCTAATGGCTCTAAAAATTCCATGGTGTATTGTGTCGATAACATGTCAGATTCAATTTGTATTAGTGGTAATACATCCATGAGTGGTTGTTTGGAAAAGACAACACCTGCTGCATGGGTGGAAGTATGACGTGGAAAATTTTCAATTTTTAGTGCCATATCAAACACATCTTGCAACTGTTGATTGTCTTTTATCAACTTAGCAAAACTTGTCGATTGTGCAAATGCTTGTGTTAGTGTTGTATTGGGCTTGCTAGGAATGTTTTTAATGAGTGTTTCTATGACTTTAAGTGGGACATCAAAGACTTTGGCAACATCACGTAAACTCATTTTTGCTTTGAGTGTTCCAAAGGTTAAAATATGAGCAACATGTTGGTGTCCATATTTAGAAAATACATAATCAATGATTTCATCACGACGATTGTCGGCAAAATCAATGTCGATGTCAGGCATGGAAATTCGTTGAGAATTTAAAAAACGTTCAAAAAGTAGGCCATGCTTTAAAGGATCAATATGCGTGATACCTAAACAATAAGATACCAACGAACCAGCAGCAGAACCCCTGCCTGGACCAACCGCGATGTTTTGTTTTTTTGCAAAAACGATAATATCAAAGACAATTAAGAAGTAGTCTTGATAATTCATTTCTAAAATAACCTCTAGTTCATGATTTAATCGTTGAATCGGTAGGCTTAAATCTGATTGATCACGATATCGCTTTTTCAATCCTGCCATGCAAAGATGTTGCAAATAGGTTTTATTGTCCACTGACTCATTGGATTGATATTGTGGTAGTGTCGTGAGTTGTGATAGTTCATAAATTTCAACTTTTGATGCGATTTCATCGGATGCTTCACAATCATCAACATCATACAAATCAATCATTTCATCAACACTTAGTAAATGACGATGTTGTTTTAGAATAAGTGATGGATCACGCACACTTTTTTGTGATTTGATTGCTTGGAGCACAAGCAATGTTTGATCATCTTCAACAGAATCATAATACACCTTGCTTAGTGCAACTGTTTGAATATTTTGTGCCAAGACTATCGGTTTTAAAAATGAATTTTTCTCTTTCCAATACAACGATTCCTGCATCGACAATCCAACATATACATCGTTGAAGTTCTCTTGTAAAAATGAAGCTTTTTGAGCGATGTTTGATGTATTAAACTCAACCATGTCCGTTTCAAACCATCCCCCTTCACTTAAGGTGATGATGACACATTGATCATGGTTTGTCTTTAAATCCTCTAGCGTTAAGTGATATGGTGGTTGATTGATCATTGTCACACAACGTGACAATTGACGATAACCTTCTAAGTTTTTAGCAATCATGACAAAAGGCATGCTCTCTTGATTGATATCACATGCAAGTGTCGCTCCAATAAGCGGTTTTACGTTGTGTTTTTTACACGCTAAAATAAAGTGCATCACGCCATGCATATTGAAAGCATCCGTTAGCGCTATGGCGTGGTACCCTTTTGATTTTGCTGATTCTACCAAGTGTGTCACGGACATGGTCGATTGTAGCAATGAGTAATAACTATGTGTTAGTAAATGTACAGCCACACGTTTCTCTTTTCTTATGGATTGTAGTTGATACCTAAATGATCAAATATGACAACATCAACCATCAAGTCATCACTTTCATAAAATCCTAATTCAATTGTATCATCGATGGCTACAAATATGGATTCGATGTGTTCTTTTGCTAAAACTCTAAATAAACGCGGATCTTCATTAACTGTAATATAATAAACTGTATTGCCATCTTCAATCACCCCATACACACCAGCAACAGTAGCTGTGAATGACTCCATCAGTGATGGTTCATCAATAATCACATTAAAGTCACTAAGACGATTCATATAATCTCTTAGTGCCATTTGAATATTATCACCAACACCAACTGCATCATAATTGCTAACGGCAACAAATGAATACATTTTGACTAACCCTTCTTGATCTTTAAGTGCAATAAAATAGGTAGGTACATCACCAATATTGAGTAACACTGGAAATGTAGCCCTATAATTCAAGTGCTGGACCTGACCTTGAGCTGAACTCATAGCCGAGTATTCATCCGCACCACCAATTTCATAGAATGTTGCTTCTTTTGTTCTTAGATTAATCAGAGCAAATCCAACGATGGAACGATCAGAACCGACAGAGGTTAATCCTGAATAAACATACACTTGACCATCAATGGACACATAATTGTAACCATCTGTTGTTTGAAGCATGTCTTTTTGACTAAACAATGTATTGAAAAATCCATTAACATAGTATCCCCAATTGTCTATTTGAGCCCATGCAATTTCCGATGGTTGCACACGATCAACCCAACTAGGAATTTCATCCATTCCATAATAATCAGAATCACCACTGCTTGGATCGACAATAATGACACCTTGTGCACTAAGTCCACCAAACCACCCAATTTCAGGAGAAACGACTGATATGACCCAATATGGTCTTAGATCATCATCAACTTCTAAAGAATAACCACCAATAATGGCAGAGCGATGATTAAAGCGAACATGTCGCATGAGTTGTTCATTTAGGTATGCTGACGGTGTGTATTTCATGCCACTTGGATAATCCATCAGACGTACATCATTCGGATTGGTTACATTCACCATAACAAAGTTTTTAATACCTTCTTGTCGGTTATTTAACCATTTGATAGGATCTCGATAATCCAGTGCTGTTACACGATAGATCTGATCTTGAGCACTGATTAGACTATATTCATTATGAACAAAATGCTGAGAACCAAGACTAGCTACTGTCCCAATTTGCTTTTCACCAAGCTGAATCGCGGTTTGCTTGTCAACGACTGGAATACGATCAAGTTCCACTGTTTCATATTCACTCGTAAAAGCTTTAACTTCACGAATCGTGATTTGATCACGATAACGTGCGGCATTTAAAAACTCAGAACTTAAAAAACCTAACACAACCACAACCACAACCACCAATATACTCACACCATAGGCTTTGGTTGCGTATTTATTAACAGAGAAAGTTAAAACTTGATCTAATGTTGCCCAAATGGCAATCATAAAGGCAATCAGTAATAGAAAACCAGGACTCCTTAAATTCCAGGCTGGTAGTGTAATATAGTCGATGATAAAAAAGATAACGATTGATAAAACAAAAGCCATGACATGACCTTTAGTCTTGTTCTTTTTTACCCTTACTGGTTGTTTTTCAAACTTGAACAACCGTTCAAATAATTCTTCAATGTTCATGTTTTGCCTCCTTTAATTTGTGCTCACATGATCGTAAAATTTCTAATGCTTCTTTATAAGTGACATGTTTAACAGCCGCAGCAAGTGGATGCCCACCACCATTATACTGAGCTGCAATTTGATTGATGGCAACATTCTTTGATCGAATACTGCCGTTGTATAACCATTGGTCATCGACGTCTATTTCAATAAACAACGCCCATACTTCGACTTCATGAACATTGGCTAATGCATAAATGTATTCCTTTGCAAGATTGGGATGCATTTTATGACGAATCAAATCATCATGTGAAACAAATGTTACCAATAACCCACTCTCATGGAATGTGGCTTGAGATCGAATAAAATTAATAAAATGATAATCCTTTAAACTAATATGATAAAGCTTTTGATAAATATCATTAATGTTGACATCGCTTTCCATCAAGTAAGCGGCCATGCTTAATGTAAATTGTGATGTACTTTTGATTGAAAACATGATGGTATCACTCATGATACCACCAAGTAATAATGCAGAGACATCAGATGGTAGCGGTTTTTGTTGCGCGTCTTTTAGTAAACTGGTGACCATTTCACACGTTGATGCTTTTGATGGATCAACCCAGACGATATCGCCATAGTGATCTGTTTCAGGATGATGATCAATCTTAATAATCTGATTTGCTAATGCAAACCGTTGATCATCAATTCTCGCTTGATTTGCGCTGTCTAAAACAATGGCTAGTGACGATTCAATGATTTGATCACTGCTAGCTTCTTCAAGTGGATACTCCACACCTTTTACTGTCTGATGAAAACCACAAGCGATGATTTGTTTGTGTGGGTATTTGTGTTTTAGCCAAGTAATTAAACCCCATTGGGAACCCAATGCATCATGATCAGGATTAATATGGCGAAAAACGCTGATGATTTGAGCACGCTCGATGGCGTTTAAGATTGATCGTTTCATGTTATGCGCTGATGAGTTTTTGTGTGTCTTGTGCAATGACTAATTCTTCATTGGTTGGTACAAGCCAAACTTGTACTTTTGAGTTTGGTTTAGACAATAATGTTTCTTTTCCTCGAGTGATAAGATTAAGCTCGATATCCAGTTCAACATGCAATGCTTTAGCAATACGAGCAACAACATCATAGCGAACACCATAATCATTCTCACCAACACCTCCAGTGAATACAATCGCATCTACACCACCCATTTGCACAAAATAACTACCGATGGTATGCGCAATTCGATTGGCATATATATCACGTGTTAGACGTGCACTTGGATCACCTTCTTCAACGAGTCTTTCAATATCACGAGCATCCGATGAAATCTCAGAAACACCTAACATACCTGATTTTTTATTTAAGATGTCAACAACTTCCACTGCTGTTTTACCCGTTTTATTCATAATAAAGGTTAAAATTGCTGGGTCAATATCACCACTTCGAGTACCCATCATAATACCTGCAAGTGGTGTAAACCCCATGGAAGTATTCACTGATTTACCTTGAGAAACAGCAGCAAGTGATGCCCCATTACCAAGATGACATGTGATGATGTTTAACGTATTCAAATTAACCCCCATCAATTCAGCCACGCGATGAGACACATAAGAATGAGATGTCCCATGAAAACCATAACGTCTTACTTTGTATTTATTGTAAAATTCTTTTGGAATTGGATACAAGTAAATATCCTCTGACATACTTTGATGAAAAGCAGTATCAAATACAGCAACATGTGTTGCATGTGGTAGTTCTTTTTTAAATGCACGATAACCCACAAGGTTTGCTGGGTTATGCAGTGGCGCAAGATCAGCTAATTCTTCAATTGTTTTTTCGACATCCTCATCAATGATGACAGATTGAGAATACTTCTCACCACCATGGACCACACGATGCCCCACACCGGTAATTTCATCTAGTGATGATACAATGTTGCGTTCAATTAGCTTTTTAAGCAATAAATCAACGGCTAATTTATGATTTGGAAAGTCTTGATTGATGGTTTCTTTTTTGCCATCCACTTTAATCGAAAAGATGCCATCAACCAATCCAATACGTTCAAAAATGCCGCTACACAACACGGTTTGTTGTGGCATTTCAATCAATTGAAACTTCAATGATGAACTCCCTGCATTTACTGAAATAATTTTACTCATAGTTCCTCCTATAATTGTTCCATTTTAGATACAATGGTTTCAATTTCCTTTATTTCTTTTTCTTTTAACTGCTTAATCAATGCTTGTATGTTGTTGTAATAAGAAACCGCCTGGACACTTGTTTCAATCATCTCTAGGCGTTTGGTTGCCCTTTCAACAGTGTCAAACACGGCATTGTGTGAAACACCCAGTTCTTGTGCAATTTCACGTAATGACAAATCTTGTTGATAATAGAAATGCATCACTTCCTTTTGTTTGGCCGTAAGTAAATCTTCATACCAATCCAATAACTCATTCATACGTCGTGTTTTTGTTATCATATAAAGTCCCTTCAAACATACTGTATAAGTATGCTTCCTTATCAAAGGTGTATAAGTCCTCAATACTTTCACCAAGACCAACGAAGATGACACCAATATTTGTTTCATGTTTAATGGTTAAAATGACACCACCTTTTGCAGAACCATCAAGTTTGGTCAGTATAATACCACCAACCTCACATGCTTCCATAAACACGTTGGCTTGATTAAGTCCATTTTGACCTGTTGTTGCATCCAATACAAGCCATATGGCATGTGGTGCACCTGGAATTTCTCGATCTAGGACACGAAACATTTTGTTTAGTTCACTCATTAAATTGCTTTTGTTTTGTAAGCGACCAGCTGTATCACAAAGTAAGATATCAAGTGATTGTTCTTTTGCAATACGGGCAGCATCTACTAAAACAGCGCTTGGATCAGTTTGATTGTTGGGTCCAATAAATGTTGCATTAATCTTATCTGCCCAAATCCGTAACTGCTCAACCGCCCCTGCACGAAATGTATCGGCAGCAGCAACACCAACTTTAAAGCCTTCTCTTTGATACTTATTTGCAAGTTTTGCGATACTTGTTGTTTTACCACTTCCGTTAACACCAACAATTAAGATGACAGTCGGCCCTGTTGCACTTAACATGACATCCAATGGAAAATCACCATAAACATCAGATAACACTTGCATAAATAGTGATTTTACTTGATCCATTGTGGATTGACTTGATGATTTGATGGCTTGTTTTAATGAATCTATAATCACATTTGCTGTTGTCAAACTCACATCACTTTGAATCAAAGCAATCATCACATCTTCAAACCAATAATCATCAATTTTTCGATCTTGGTCAAATAATCCTGCAAATACTTGGTCCGTTTGTTTTTTAAATTTAATCAAGCCAGATAAATACGCATCTTTATCTTTCTTCTTTAGAAAGGTTTGTTTAAGTTGATCAAGAAATGCCATAAGCTTCTTCTCCTTCATCATCACTCAATTTGACTGCTTCAATCAATTGCACACGAATCATTTCACTGACACCATCTTCTGGCATAGTAACACCATATAGAACATCACATAATGTCATCGTACCAGGACGATGTGTGATCACCACAAACTGCGTTTGATCAGCAAATGTTTTTAAGTAATTTGCAAACCGTTCGACATTGCCTTGATCAAGTGAAGCTTCCACTTCATCAAACAAACATAGTGGCACATGACGTACTTTTAAGATGGCAAACAATACAGAAATAGCAATGAGACTTTTTTCGCCCCCAGAAAACAAACGTATGCTCTTAATGGTTTTTCCTGGTGGGAAAACATCAATATCGACACCAGTATTTAATAAATCATCCGGTGTATCTAAGACGAGTTTTGCTTTACCCCCACCAAATAGTGCTGAAAACACTTCCGGTAAAACAACATTAATTTTTTGAATCATCTCACTAAATCGTTCCACCATGATCGTGTCCATTTCATTAATGACAGCCATGAGTTGATCTTTTGCATCTTTAAGTTGTGAGAGCTGTTCCAACAGAAATTCATATCGCTGATTCACTTCTTCATATTCTAAAGGAGCGTCCATGTTGATATTGCCCATATTTGCAATTTCTTGTCTTAATAGAGCAACTTCTTGTTGCGCTTGTTCAATCTCTTCAACCTTTTCAAGTGTGCGTGCATAGTCAATGGTCATTTGATAATCACTGTTGAGACGTTCAACATAATGACCATAATTGGTTTTCATGCGTGAGAGTTCTAATTCAAGTGCGCGCTCTTTCGATAAGTATTCATTGTATTCTTTTCTAACTTGGTGTAATTGCTTTTCTTTGCGTTCTAACTCAAATAATAGTTTCACTTTTTGCTCGCGTTTTGAATTGATAGAACTTGTGATTTCATCACGTTTAGAATACACATGATTCAATGATTTTATTAACTGCTCCTCAAAATTTCCTTCATGCAAAATGGTATCAGGAGAAAGTGATTCTAATTCGCTTTTTAATCGTTCATATTTAGAACGTTTTGCCTCGACAACTGGTTCAAGTTGTGCTAAAGCAATACGATTTTGCAATAGTTCTTCATCAGTGGTTGCTTTAAGTTCACGTTGTTTGTTTAAGACATGTTCTTGTTGTTGGTTTTGCTCTGTCAGTGTTGAAATTTTCTCATCAATGGTCACAAATTCAGCTTTAGCACTTATAATCGATGCATGCTCTTTGATACGACCCCCACTCATGGTGCCACCTTTATGAATAACATCACCATCGAGTGTGACAATTTTGTACTGATACTTCAATAATGAAGCCAAGTGATTGCCATGCTCTAATTCATCAACAACAATGACATTTTGAAGCAGTGCAGATGATAACACACGATGATCTAAAGTATCATCCACAAATTGATTAGCTCTACCTAAATAGCCTTTGGTATTATCACACACAACAAGCGCTTCCTTTGACACATATCGTTCTTTTAATACTGTAAGAGGAATAAATGTTGCTCGTCCACTTTGATTTTGTTTTAAAAACGAAATAGCACGTCGAGCAGCTTGTTCATCTTCAGAGACAATATGACTATTAGCAGCACCTAGTGCAGCATCAATGGCTAACTCATACCCTGGATGAACATCCAAACAATCGACCACGGGATTGATAATACCTGGTAAACTTGCTTTTGCATTTAGGATGGCACTAACCCCAGCATGGGATAGAAATGGTCGCTCTAAAATGTTTTGAAGCAAATCTTTGCGATTGGTTAATTTACGTAATTGATTGCTTATTAAGTCAAACGATGTTTGCTCTTGTAAAAGGTCTTTATTGATATCCAATAGTTTTTGATTTAAACGTATGATTTCTTGTTTTAATCCATCCTTGCGTTCTAGACGGTCCTCATACTCAATTTGTGCTTCAACAAGCAAGGAAGATAATTGCTCACTCTTTTGTTGAGCATCCCCAACTTCAAGTGCATATTTACGTTTTTCATCCAACTCAATTTTGCGAGTCTCTAAAATCTGGATTTCAGAAACGACATTCATGAGCTCTTCTTGTAACGCAGCCACTTCTTTATCAAAGGATGACACTTGTTCTTTGTGTTGAATCATACTTGTTTCATTGACATGAATTGTGGTTGCCTTGATGGCACTTTGTGTTTGAACATCAAACAAGTCTTGTTCTAAGTAATCAATTTGTTTTGTTAACTGATCAATTAAAGAAACCAATACTGCAATTTCAATAATCTGTAATCGCTCTTTTTTCTCTTGATAACGTTTTGCTTTTTTTGCAGCACGTTTTAGAGGATTCACTTGTTTTTCTAGTTCATAAACAATGTCATTGACGCGATCGATATTTTCTTGCGTTCTAAGTAATTTAGACAATGACTCGTTTTTGCGTTTTTTGTATTTAGCAACACCTGCAGCTTCTTCAAAAATCGCACGTCTTTCCATTGGCTTTGCTTCTGCAAAATTGCTCACGGTTCCTTGTGATATCATGCTTAATGAATCTTTGCCAATGCCACTATCAGAAATTAAATCGGTAATATCTTTAAGTCGAACAGGATTTTGATTGATGAAATACTCACCGCCACTACTGTTTCGGTGAATCTTACGAGAGATTGAAACTTCATCGTATGGCAAATCCAATACGTGTGAACTATTATCAAAAACCAACGTCACTTGTGCTAGATTGACCATCTTTCGCTTACTACTACCGTTGAAAATCACATCACTCATGGATACACTTCGCAGTGACTTAACTGACTGTTCACCTAAAACCCAACGGATGGCTTCCGCAATGTTACTTTTACCGCAACCATTTGGTCCAACAATCCCTGTAACTTTGCTATTAAAGTTAATGATTGTCTTATCGGCGAATGATTTAAACCCCGACATTTCAATTCTTTTTAAAAACATGCAAAACCCCCGTTCTACAATAGTACATTATACCGTAAAAACTATGAAAAATAAACGACAATGTTTATGATCACGTCCGATAAAAAATAGAGGATGCTCCCCTATTTTTGCATATATATGTTGTGTGAAGGAAATGGAATGTCAATCCCTTCGGCATCGAATCGCTTTTTCACCGATTCTCTTAATTCATTGAGCATAACCCAACCAACAATGGAATCCTCACTCCATAGTGACGCTCTTAAATTGACAGAAAAGTCTCCGAGGCTTAATAGGATGACTTTAACAAGAGGTACACCATTTTCAAGATCTTGTTTTGTTCTTGTGTCTAATAAATTCGGATGCTTACTTGCCTCTTCAATCATGATCTGACGCGCTTTATCAATATCACTCTTATAGCTAATCGACATCATAAAGAAGTTCACTGTTTTACGATCATTAATATCTTGATTTTCAATAACCGCAGTGTTCATAGTACTATTTGGAACAATGACACGATGATTACTGAATGTACGAATGACGGTATGACGTAAGTTAATGTCTTCAACACGTCCTGTGACATTCAATGAAGGTATTGATACGAGATCTTCAACAGAAAACGGTCTAAAAAACGAAATGAAAAATCCTGCAATGATATTTGAGAAAGCTTCTTGGGCTGCAAACCCAATGATCAGCACTGCAACACCAGAACCCGCTAATAGTGAGACTGAAATGTTTCTTAGTGGGATGACTTGCAGTATAATTGCAAAAATCGCAAATGTGTACAGGATTGCAAACACGATTCGCCCTGTAAAGCGAGCACCTGTCTGATCAAGACGATGAAGTTGCTCCATTTTACGTATGAACTTGCGGATTACTTTTTTTAGTACAACCACAACAATTATAGTTATAAGTGTTGTAATTAAAAACCCAACAAGCCCCGCTTGAAAATACTCATTGGTTACATCTAAAATATCTTGCCACATAAATAATTACCACCTTGCTACCATTCTACCGAATAATGGCTGTCATTTCAAATCATTTTATGGGAATGCGATTGTGTAAAACTTTACCCAGGATTTGAATTTCTTTTGATTCTAACTTGGATAAATCATATTCTATTGAATCATAATTTGGGTTTTCTGGCTTTAAAATGAGGATTTTATCTGATAGGTACACACGCTTTAGTGTTGCTTCTTGATCAATAAGAACAATCGCAATATCACCATTATCCACAATCGATTGTTTGCGTACAAAGACATCATCACCAGGAAAAATACGCGCATCAATCATAGAGTCCCCAACCACACGTAAATAAAAGTATTGTTGGCCATCATCTTGTAGTTCCACATCATAAGCACCTAGATGGTTTTCAATAGCATCAATTGGATAGCCACCCACCACGGTTCCAATGATAGGAATATTTTGCTTTATTGGACGCTCTTTTAGAAAGTCATTGATGTTGCATTGATACAAAACAGCAAGCTTTTCAAGGATATGTACAGGCGGTGTGGCATCATTACTTTCCCATTTTTGAATCGTAGTAAAAGACTTGTAGCCTAAATAAGCAGCAAGTTCTTGTTGGCTCACACCGTGTTGTTTACGATAGGTTTTCAATCGTTGCCCAATGCTCATAAAAAACCTCCGTCTTTATTTTAAAACAAACTTGAATTTTATTCAAGTAACCTCTTGATGCTTGAATTTAATTCAAGTAAAATAAAGATGGAGGTTGACTATGAAACGCGTTATTTTACATTGTGATATCAATCATTTCTACGCTGGGGTCGAAGCACTGTTTCAACCCGAGTACCGGCATGTACCCTTGGCAGTGGGCGGTGATCAAGAACGTCGTCATGGCATTATTTTAGCCAAAAACCCACACGCCAAACAATATGGCATTTCAACAGGAGAACCACTTTGGCAAGCAAGGCAAAAGTGTCCACAGTTGATTATAGTTCCTGCTCGTTTTTCTCTTTATTTAAGGTTTTCACAGATGATTTTCAACATTTATGCGCGTTATACCGACCGTATTGAGCCTTTTGGCATTGATGAAGCATGGCTTGATGTTAGTGATGCTATGTTGCTTTATTCAAGCCCGATGGCCATCGCTCAAGCCATTGCCAGTGATGTGTATCAAGAATGTGGGTTAACCTTATCAATTGGTATTAGTTTTAATAAAGTCTTCGCTAAACTTGGCTCTGATTATAAAAAGCCCAACGGCATCACCTTAATTGAACCACACCACGTACAGGAAATCGTGTTTCCCCTGCCAGTGAGTGATTTATTGTATGTTGGTCGTGCCACCACAAAAAAATGTGCACGATATGGTATCTTCACCATTGGCGATTTAGCCAATACCAATCAAGACTTTTTAATTCGCCATTTTGGGAAAATTGGGTCTTTATTGTGGCACTTTGCCAATGGGCAAGAATACAGCTCGGTCACACCAAGTTCTCATGCTGCCCTTGTTAAATCAGTTGGTAATAGCGTCACCACACGGTTGGACATGGTCAATATGGATGATATTGCCGTGGTTGCCACAGTATTGGCAGAAAGTGTCGCTTCTCGCTTAAAAGGCCATAGCTTTAGTTGTCGTTGTGTTAGTGTGTCGATTCGTGATGATCAACTCAACAGCTTCACACGCCAAAAAATAATGCCGTATGCCACCAATATCAGCAAAGAGATTTTAGATGTAGCCATGGAATTATTTAAGGAAAACATTCATTTTCCAATGATTATCCGCAGCATTGGCATCAAAGCTGATCAACTACAACCCGCTGATCAACCCACACAGATTTCATTGTTTATTCCATTTGAAAACCGCATCAAAGACCATAAAGTCGACAAAACCATGGATACCATTCGAAAACGCTTTGGATTTAAGTCCGTGATTCGCGCATCTTTACTAGCAAAACCATTGTTGAGTGATTTTAATCCTAAGGGCGATCATGTCATCTTTCCAGTGAGTTTCTTTAAGCCACAATGATAAGTAAAAAGATGTATGTTTCTGTGATAGCCTGTTATGATATAGACGGAAACATCACACCTCTTAAGGTGTTATGGAAAAACAATATTGCCTATTCAATTGATAAAATCACTCAAAAAATACCATCCGCGTCACTTAAATCAGGCGGTTATGGCATGCGATACACATGCCAGATTAATGGCCAAGTACGCTACTTATACTTAGAAGAAACGCGTTGGTTTGTTGAAAAGAGGGATGCTTAATATGTGTGGACGTTATTTTATTGATTTAGAAGATCAAAACCTACGCCAATGGCTATCTGATGACTTATCATCATTTACAAATGGTGATGTGTTCCCAAGCAATCAGGCATTGATTTTAGTTTATGATGGTATGATTAAACCCACCATTTTACCTTGGGGATTTATAAAATGGGACAATAAAAAAGCGCGCATCATCAATGCACGCAGTGAAACGATTATGACATCACGTTTCTTTAAAGAAGCGTATGCTCAACAAAAAGCAATTGTACTTGCTCATGGTTTTTATGAGTGGGATGATTCAAAAGCACGACACATCATCAAACCAAAAGATCAAACACTACTTTATATGGCTGGCGTCATTTCAAAGGACAACCAAGGATTTGCAATCCTCACACAACCAGCATCACATCCAGTAAGTAAAATTCATGATCGTCAACCAATTATGATTTCAAAAGAGAAAATCACAGATTATTTAACGCACAAATTACCAAGTTCAATGGTAGATTATCCATCGATACCACTTGATATGAGTGCTGTATTAGAACAAGCGAGTTTATTTTAGTCTTTGATGATTTGAAGCGACACACGATGACGCTTTAAATCTAAATCAATAATCTCAACGTTGATTTTCTGATTAATTGCATACACTTCCATAGGATGGACATGACGTTGAATATGACACTTAGAACGATGGACAAACCCATCGTTTTTTAGTCCTAAATCAACAAACATTCCAAAATCAACAATATTGGAAATACTGCCTTGCAGTTTCATTCCAATCGCCAAATCACTGATGCTTAAGATATCTTGTCTTAGTTGAACCTTATCAAATTGTTGACGATAATCGCGATTAGGACTCAATAAGTTTTCAATGATATCACCAAGTGTGTACTCATCAATACCAAGTGTTTTTGCCAATGTCGGTACATGAACATTTTGAAGCTTTTGTTTATCATGTTGGTTTTCAATGTCTTCTATTTCTAAATGTGTTAAAAGTTTTTCAACAACATCGTAACTTTCAGGATGAATGGCTGTTTGATCAAGCACATTATCACCATCTAGAATCCTTAAAAACCCTACGGATTGTTCAAACATCTTCTCACCAAAGCCTTTAACCTTAAGTAATTGCGTGCGGTTTCTAAAAGGACCTTGTTTTTGACGATTTGAAATCATGTTTTTAATGGCGGTTTTATTCAAACCAGAGACATGAGTTAGTAATTGTTCACTCGCGGTATTGATATTGACGCCAACACGGTTAACAACTTTATTTACGACAAATTCAACCTTATCTGATAATGATTTGGTTGGTAAATCATGTTGGTATTGACCAACACCAATTGATTGTGGATCAATTTTAATTAGTTCAGCTAATGGATCTTGTAGTCTACGAGCAATCGAAATCGCTGATCTTAATGATACATCAAGATTTGGAAACTCTTTTTTTGCAAGTGGTGAAGCAGAATAGACTGAAGCACCCGCTTCTGAAATAATAGCATACATAATACTGTCTTCTCTATTTGCTAAAACCTCAACAATCAACTTCTCACTTTCACGTGAGGCAGTGCCATTACCTATTGCTACGATATCAACTTTATATTGATCACATAAACGATTGAGTGTTGCTTTTGCTTGATCAACTTTATGATGTGGGTCAAAAGGATAAATAGTATCGACTTCACATACATTACCTAATTGATCAACAACCGCCAACTTACATCCCGTACGATAAGCCGGATCACAGGCCAAGACGACTTGATCTTTCATTGGAGGTGTTTGTAGTAATGACTCGACATTAGAAGCAAATAAATCAATGGAATGAATTGCAGCTTGTTCAGTAAATTCCGATCTGATTTGGCGAACAATTGATGGGTATGCCATTTTTTTAACACCCTGATCAAAACTGTCTCTAATTAGCTTGGCAATGTCTTTATCAGGATGCTCAAATGCATGGTGTTTTTGGTATTTTAAGAAATCATTCAAATCAAAATCAACGGAAACTGTGATGACTTTGCTTTTTTCAGCACGATTAATAGCCAGCACATGATGATGAGCAACCTTTAAAAAGGGATTGGTATAGTCATAATACATTTTGTATAGTTCTTGTGGATCATCTGCATTTTTTTTCTTTGATGTTTGTAATTTGCCATATTTAAGCACAAATGTTTTAAGCTGACGCTTAAAGGAAGGTTCTTGACTCAAGTTTTCACTGATAATATCACAAGCCCCTTCAATGGCTTCTAAAGCAGTAGCCACTTCCTCATTAATAAAGGTTTCTGCCTTTTTAGATAAACTCATCGACACATCATGACTAAGCATCCACTGAGCCAACGGCTCTAATCCCTTGGCAATCGCAATAGAAGCCTTGGTCAGCTTTTTTTGCTTAAAAGGTAAATAGATATCTTCTACTTCATTAAGACGCTCACACGCCATGATTTGCTTCTTAAGCTCTTCTGTGAGCAAACCTTGTTCATCAATCAATCGTGTCACATCTTCTTTGCGTTGCTGAAGATTGATTTTATACTCATATAACTTTTGAATTTGAAATATCTTCTCTTCATCAAGACCTTGGGTTTGTTCTTTACGATAACGCGCAATAAAAGGCACTGTATTGTTGCTTTCTAACAGTGCTAAAGTATTTTTAACTTGGTTTGGTTTTATGTCTAATGACTGGGCAATGACTGCAATCGGATCCATTATTGATTCTCCTTATCATAGGCTGATTCAACCATTGTTTCGCTTGTCTGTGCATCAGTTTCAATTTGATTTGATGACAATTTGGTTGTTTCATGCCCTTGTTTTATCTTTGATTGGTCAATGGCCATCTTACGAGATAGTAAACGTTTAGACAGCTTTTTAACCTTAATCAATAATAGCAGATTTCCAATTAAACTCAAAGTCAGTACGACTAACACACCCAACAAAATATTGTTGCTTAAGTCAAATGAAATCCAACTATTTTGTTTAAATGTTGCAGGACTCACAACATAAATCGAAGCATGATCCATTAACCACGTGATTTGATCATCTTTGATTTCTAGATTTTCATGTTTTAAAACCAGACGATTATTTACTTCATCATAGTAATAGACATTTATCAAATAAGTTTCATCAAATTGTTGATTTAGATTGAGTGTAAAATCCAGTGGTTGATCAAAATCCCCTTCATGATAGAAATTAACAACCATCGATTGTGCATAGTTAAGCAAGGATGCCAATGATGCAGGCACTCTTTGAATAAGACTCACCCCATGATTAAATGAGTTAATTAAATCAATTTGATTGTTCGCTAAATTCCAAATACCAATGACTTGTTCAAGTTCATCCACAACATGCATCGCCACAACCTTATTTGATGCTTTTAGCTGCCCTATCTGTTCATTACTGAGTGTTTCATTGCGTCTGACTTTTAAGTTTAAAACATCAGCTTCAACTTCATCCATTCTTTCAAGGAGCTCCTCAATTGGCAGTGGTGGTAAATTCATTGCACGAAAAACAACAAGTTGATATTCCCTGCTTGTTTCATCTTGAGCAATCACGGTGTATGTAAATACATTTTCACCAAGTGCTAGCTCATAGTTTCCAGGTTGAATCATGGTGGCTGTTTCATCTTGCACTAAAGCAACAACATCTAAAGTTGAAACTGGATGATCCACAAACAACTCATACTCTAATTGTTCTGGATCAAAATCAATTTCATACCCTTCAATCGTCAATGATGCAAGACGATTATTTGTATTTAAAGACCCAGCGTAACCATCCGCATCACGACGAACAACATTCACACTGTAGGTGCGTCTTGCGTTGTTTTCAGCTACCACTGTAAATTCAAACACATTAGAATACACGGCAAGTTGTTTTGTGATGGATGTGTCACGTATACTTGCTTTTTCATCTTCTTTCTCTACATTGATTGTCAATTCTGTTACATCATGATCGACAATTATGGTGTAGTTGTTTCTGTTTTTATCAAAAGCAAGTGTTCCATCAGATAACGTCATTGACTTAAGGAAATTATTTGAAGAACGATAATCATTCCTTGTAATGTTTAGTGTATACGTTTTGGTTGATCCATTTTCTGCTCTAACCACAATTCGAACACTGTTGTTTCCATAGGAAAGATTTGTATTACCAGTCCCACTAATGGTTGCTTTAGAATCTTGTGCTGTCGCAGTTACATTAATCGATGATTCATCAGTCGCCCCTAGATTATAGGTGATTGTATTAGCACTAAAATTGGATAAAGTTTGGTTGTTTACACGAATCGCAGAAAGATTGTTGTTAAAAGAACGCGGAACACTATAAGTGATCGTTCTAGAACTATTAGATCCTGCTAATCGTGATGTTGCTTCTACATTAGATCCTTGCACATTCGTTAAGCTAACTTGAGCTGTTGTTCCAGCAGTAAAACTACTAGAAGCTCTAAATGTAACAGTTAAGAATCCCTTGTTGCCACTTTGACCACTTGAAAACGCAAAATTAAAGACACCAGTATTTTGATTAAAGCTTCCTAATCCTTGCTGTATAAATGAGTAACTCACATAAGTCAGTTTAGAATCGAAATTCACTCTTCCTTCAATCCCGCCTAATGGAGTTGAAGAGTTCAAATTAAATGTTAAAACAATATTTTGACCCGACTCAAATGAGGAAGTGCCAGTGATCGATGTGGAAAATGAATTTGCTTTTGGTGAAATGACTGAGATGGATAACACGATGAACACTGTTATCAATGTAATAATTTTTTTCATACTTACTCCAATCCCGCTAAACGACGTGATAATAATACTAAGTCCAAAATATCAATGACACCATCCCCATTTAAGTCGCTTGCTAACCGCCCTGATGCATTTGTTGAATCTAAGCCTGCCAATACTCTACTAAGCATTACTAAATCTAATATATCAATAACACCATCACCATTCACATCTCCAAGTAGTACATCTGGATCTGGTGCTTCTTGTGCACCTACATCTACAGTAACTTCAAATGTTGTTGTAATGCCTGGACCTGCAGTAGCTGTGATTGTTGTTTTGCCATTCGTCAATGGTTTAATATCACCCAATGAATTCACTGTGGCTACTGTTGTATTGCTTGAAGTGTAACTCACACTTTGTGATAGTGCGTTGATTGGATTAATGAGTAGACTCATACGATATGGAACAAACTGAGTGAGCGTAATCTTATTGGGACTTGCGCTAATTCCAATGAGTCCATAAGCTACCGTCACATTGATTGTTCGTGATAGTGAGGGGTTTTCTTTGCTATAGACATTAATCAGAGTTCTTCCATTGGAAACTGGTGATATGACACCTTCAGGACTTACCTTAGCAATGGAACTGTTTTTTGAGATATAGATAACTTCTTTATTTGTTGTTGTTGCTGGAATGAAACTTGTAGCTATTGCCTTGACTTGAGTTGGCGAAGTCAGTGTCACACTGGTTGTATCGACATTGATTGCATCAACTTTTACAGAAACCACAACACCAATCACTGCTTTAACTTGACCTGCTTGTTTGATTGTGATTGTTGTTGTTCCTGATTTGAGTGTGGTCACAACCCCTTGTGCGTTTACAGATGCAATGTCAAGATGAGCTGATTCGTACGTTATGTTATCACTCACCTTACGATTGATGGTTTGTTGTTGATTGATTTGATTAAACAATAATACGTTAGACTCTGTTACTTCCGTTGCACTCGCATGATTTACATGTAGGAATAGATCTCCATTTACATGATTCTTTAATGTGAATATCTTGTTGTTTATGCTGAATGATTCACTCACATCAGTTTTTCTAAGTGGTGATTTGTATGTGATTGCTGGATTTGATATCGTTGTGGAAGTTTCAATCTCTAAACGATATACCCCAACATTTAATGATTCAAAATTGATGGTGTTACTAAATCCCATATGATCAGAAACAAATGTTGATTCTTGATAAATTGCATTAAAATCTGAAGATGAAACATTATTTAAGTTAAAACTTGTCACGTCATTTGTGGTATTAACTAAATTTAGTTTATGCGTGATGTGATTGGCATTGATGACTGATAGTCCTTTTTGGACATGGTGGCCAGCAAGCACAAGTTTATTGTCGTTGATTGTCAGGGTTGTCGCTGTGGCTTGTGGAGGATATTGTAGTGATTCTTCATCAACTACATTAGGTGTATGATTAAATCCTGTTCCATTGTAGATGATTTTGAGTGGTTCATTCACTAAATAACCAATACTTTGTTGCCATGTGTATGGTACGATTTGATTTGCAGTTGTACTAAAGGCAATGGCATTGCCACTGTCATTTACGGGCATGACTGACATTGTTTCACTAAAGGTATTGTTGCCTTCTTTGATTTGCTTGTTTATCAAAAATGTTTGCTGTTGCAATGATGCTGACATGGTCATCAAGGTTGAAGCTGATGTAGAAGGTTGCTTGCGAACAGTAATGGTTGATGTTTTATCAAGTAGTCCAATTGTGTAAACTCCATAATCAACAAAGCCATAGTAGCGATCAATAAAATAAGCATGTCCTGCTATTTTATTACCCCAATACGGATCAGAAGCGTATTTTGTTGCTAAACCATTGTTTTTATTACCGAGTGCTTGGCCAAAATAGCGCCAGTTTTCAACACTTAAATACCCTCGTAAATTTTTCCCCATGTGTTCACCGACACTTTGAGAAATGCTTTCAAACATCATCGCATCACTTGGATTGGCATCATGAGCACCCCAACCAAACAAATTGTTTTTATCCCTTGCAAGACGACTGGTTCCATGTCCACTTTCATGGATTGCCATGGCATAAATCAACAATGCATTCATACCATAAGTATTTTGTGCCTCTACAAAGGCTTGGCCTTCTCCATACATCGCACTACCACCTGTGTAAGTCCCACTAGAATTAAAAGTTGGTTTACTTGTATACCCTCGACTCACCAAATAAGCGTCAAGTTGTTGTGTGGTGATTTTTGAAGAGCTTCGCAATGGTAGATACGTGTAGTAATTGAAGTATTGACCGATTGCATCCCCATCTTTTACAGGTTGTGTCATCGCTCGATCATAATAAAAGTGAATGGAATCCCAACTATAATAGGTTCCATTGGGTAACCAGCTAGGAGCCATACCAAATGTATACCACCCATAGCTATTTCCGCTCCAAAACGAAAATGTTTCATGTCTGATTTCACGCACACCAGCTGTGGTATTTGTGATGACACGATACTCGTTCATTCTTGGAATTAATGTAAATGGCTGTTCTTGATCCGTTTTTTGAAGAACATATTCTTCATAAGTGTTTCCACCAAGTGTGATTTGCCAACCATTCTCAATATATATTAAAGGAACAATGTCGATTTGAATCAGCTGAATAAACCCAGTAAAGCCAGCTATCGTAACTCTTGCAGAACCGGTTCCAGTGCTTGTGTTGTAACTCACAGTTTCATAGTAAGCCATGTCTAAATGGCGAGGCATGTATGTGCTCTCTCCAGATAAATTACTATTGCGGTAAATATAAGCGAGAATACTGTTTGATCCTGATGTGGATGTTCTAAAAGGATAAGAAGCCGCAATTGCTCGTGAAGCAGCAACAATTTTTAGTGGACTACGAGATGCATTGTGCGTCACTATCAAATCATTGTGTGATGTTTTAAAATTGTTCATCGCACTATTGGCTTGAGCAAATGTGTCATAACAACCAACCACGGTCTCGCTTTTATCAATATTGATGTTTGATAATGTAAACTGATTTGTACTGCAGCTCGTTGCACGAACAAAAAGAGACATGTTTAAAACGTCCCCATTTGGTATCGACATTAATGCTAGCAACATCACTAGCAGCACAATAGTTTTTTTCATCACTCAACAACCCTACGACGTATCCATTGATCAGATACGTTTAATTTAAATTCAAATTCACTCATTTTATCGAGGAATGTTTCATCTGTGGTATATATATCAAAGAAAATGAAACCAACAGCACTATTATACACTTCTTGACTTACAATGTTTGTGAAACCTTCAACTTCAACACTATCATCAAATGCAATCGATGTTTGATTATCATTAACAATGCGATATCGAGCCCCTTCAACAATAATTGGTTGACTACCAAGTGCTTCGATTTCTAAAAGAACACCAATGACGCGCGCAGTTGATGGAAGTACCATCTCTTGAACAGTCCCATCTGGTAGTCTCTCAGTAATTCCACGATAAGCAATTTCGGTTACTTCCACGATTTTTATTCGATAGACATTATCTAAAGTAATTTGATCAATAATATTATCATCAATTTCTTCTAAATTCACAAGTGATTGAATTTCTTGGACGTCAATGTTTAAATCAAACAATACCGTCACTTCTTGTTCACCTTGATGATAGAGCGTCAATGTTTCAGACTCATTGATCCGCAATGGAATAAATAGATTCAACGTCATTTCATCTGTTGTATCAAAAACATCAAAATCAACATCATGCAAACTCATATCAATTCGTAGTGAAATCAAATCATCTAAATATAACTGAACATCATTTAAATTCACTTGTTGTGATGTTACAAATTGATTTAATGTGATGCGTTGTGGTTCTTGTGATTGAATTGTAATGTTTGCAATGATAAAACGAAACGATAACGCTTCATCTTCATACAACTCATAAGAGTTAACTACAATTGATGTTTCGTTGATATCCTTACCATTTGGGTCATCACCATTAGGATTTAAATCCGGTTTTAACCACACAATAAGTGTAGATATTAAAGAAAACACCAAAAGAACACTAATCAAGCCAATAAAGATATTCAGTAAAGTTTCCTTTTTCATGACTCACTCCTTGTCTGATGATTCAAAGCTTCTTGAATTTCTCTTCCAAGCCACGGTTCAAATAAAATTTCAACTTTTTTAATCAATCGTAGTGTTATGGCATAAGAAACCAGTTTATCAATGTTCTTTTTATCGTCTTTAATATAACCCGCTATAATTTTTCCATAAATACGAGAGTCCATTCGTTTTGAATGGCGCATGCAATCTAAGATGGTGCGCTCACGATCAGTCACATGAATCACAAATCCATCAAATACCTTTTGGCTATAGCCAAGATAATAATATTTTTCATCACGTACCATCATGACAATAGGTAATACTTTGCTCTTGTATTTCTTGCGACTTTCTTGTTTGGATGCTGCAATATGTACTTTTGTAGGTTCACTATTTAAGTAACCATAAATATAAGCTGCACTTTCAAGGCAAAACAATGCCTCTTTAAATGCGGAAAAACTTGCTTTATGCGGATATTGTAAAGCAGCTTTATGAATGTAAAATCCACGCTTGACACGAACGATTTTATCTTGCTCAATCAGTTGATTGATGTTTGCAAAATTCGCACCTTGGTTTTTAAGCGTTTGGGTTGTTACAACCGGGAATTTCATTGTGTTATCGCTCATATTATCCACTCACATTTCTTGTATTTTGTGTATACTAAATATATTATAACCAATGAGTTAACTAAATGCAAGCATAAAAAAAAGTAGGGCCAATTGCCCTACCCTACTGATGGATGATTATATGATGAATTTTACTTTGATTTAAAAATTTACGACGCTTTGATTTGGAATTCTTTCTTTAATCTCTTGGCAAAAATGATAGTCAAGAATAATGTTAGAAAATCTGCTGCAGGTATCGCAGCAAATATGCCATTATACTGCCAGATCATTGGAAAAATAAACACCAAAGGAATTAGTATAATGCCTTGACGTGCAATCGATAGAATAAATGATTCTTTTACTTTGCCAAATGCTTGGAATAGTATGGTGACGATTTGATAGTAACCAACAAATGGTAGTCCAAGTGCAATGGCATAGAACATACGCACGCCAAAATAAATGACCGTTTCATCACTTGTAAACAGCAATAGGATTGGACGTGCAAATACAGCCATGATAATAGCCGATACTAATGTAAACACGGTTGCCCATATTGAAGAATACCTAATCGCTAACTGTAACCGTTTGGTATTATTGGCACCGTAGTTATACCCAGCAAATGGTAAAAGACCTTGAGCATACCCAATCAATACAAAGATGACCAAACCATTGGTGCGTTGTACCAGCCCAATTGCCGCTACAATATCTGTCCCATAACCTGAAGCAACAAAATTTATAATGAGCAAGGATAAACTGACCAAGGCTTGTCTAAAAAAGACAACAATACCTAAAGCAAATATTTCATTGGATAATTTCAGGTTGAAGTTCCAAGTCAATGGTTTGAAATTAAGAATTGATGATTTACTAAACATACGAGCAAACAATAGCACCGTTGTGATCATATGAGAAATGATTGTGGCAATCGCAGCTCCTTCTAATCCAAGATTAAATCCCCATTCAAACATCATAATAGGATCTAAAAATATATTGAAAATCGCTCCTGCCATAATCGCTACCATTGGAAAACGAACATCGCCTTCAGCACGAAGAAGATTGGACATGGTCATATTAAGAATCGTTGAAATCATGCCAATGATCATCCATGTTGCATAAGAAATAGTGTATTCAAGTGCTTCTGGTGTTGCACCAAACCACGGTAAGATTGTTTCTAAATTTGCAATCAATATCACTGAGCCACTAATTGAAAGTATAATTGAAGAGAACATGACTGTGTATACTGTTTTTCCTACCAAATGGTAATCTTTGCGGCCAAGTTGTCGTGCAACCAATGAACCCGCTCCAATACCAAGACCTTGGCCAATAGCACCCATGATCATCACCATTGGAAAAGTGACAGTAACAGCAGCCAACATGGCTGTGTTGTCCAACATCCCAACAAATAGTGCATCTACAAAATTATATATGCCATTTGTAACCATCGCAATAATCGATGGGATTGCAAGTAGCAATAATGCTTTTTGGACATTTTCACTTTCAAGCAAATATTTTCTTCTCTTATCCATGGTAGTCCCTTCATAATTTAATACATCAACTTCAATTTTACTCATTCTATGATACAATACTTTCATGAAAAATAAAAAACAACGAACTCAGATTCAGCTTTCCTTAAAGGAAGAAGTTGGAAATAGCGTCACCCATGGCGTGATGGCTCTTTTTCTTTTGCTTTACTTACCTTTTGGTTCTGTCTATGCATATTTACAAGGTGGGTGGTTATTATGTATTGGTACTAGTATTTTTATCATCAGTCTTTTCTTTATGTTTTTAATGTCTACGCTTTATCATGCGATGGCACCTGATAGTAAACATAAAGCTGTTTTTCAAATTCTAGACCATATTGCGATTTACTTTGCAATTGCTGGTAGTTACACACCCATTGCTTTATATCTAATTCGAGGCTGGCTTGGATGGCTATTAATCACCATTCAATGGACCATGGTATTAGTCGGCATTATCTATAAATCTATTTCAAGAAAATCTATCCCGAAATTGTCTGTTTTGATTTACTTAACAATGGGATGGATTGCTGTGCTTTTTATCCCTACTCTGATTCAAAAAGCAGACTCAACATTTTTGTTGCTAATTGGACTTGGTGGGATACTTTATAGTATTGGTGCTTACTTCTATATGCAAAAACACAGACCGGGGTTTCACTTTATTTGGCACTTGTTCATTAATTTTGCTGCTCTATCTCATTTTGTAGCAATCGCATTCTATATTTAAAAAGTTGCTTGGCAACTTTTTTTAGTGATGATTCATCTTGTTAAAATAATAGATGAGCATTGCAGCAACGACTAATGATACAAGTGTTGAAATGGGTTGGTCTAATGATGGAAACAGTGGAAACAATGATCCAATAATGAGTCCAAGTATCCCTGCATAAATAATATCCTTAAATTTCTTTAAAAAATATGACACTAATTTTGCGCCTGCTAGTAAACCAAATAACATCCCAACAACAACAACGATAAGCTGAGGAAATACCAATTGACGAATAGTGAATGTGTAAATGGCGTGGTAATACCCAATCATCACCAAGAGCAAAGACCCACTAACACCTGGAATAAGCATGGTAATGGTGGCAATGCTAGCTGCAAAAAATAGTCCAATCGTAAGTGGTAGCGTTAACTGCTCAACACTTACCATTGAGGCTTGTTGCTCTTGAAGAAGCCACATGATGATCATGATGCCGAAAAATAATAGAAATGAAATGATATTTGGAATATTCGCTTGATGAATATTCCCTTTCTTTATAATAATTGGAATACTGCCCATGACCACACCAATAAATGCGCCATACGTTTGGTTTTCATAATTTTCCAAAAAATAATTCATGATATGCGAAAAAACTAGGATTCCAAAGACAATCCCACAGGCTATGGTTGCTAAAAACCAGAAGTTTTTCTTTATACTTTTAATATTGAGTGATAGTGCTTCAATTAATTGGTCATAAAGATTAAAAACAACCGCCATAGTCCCTCCAGAAATTCCTGGAATAACATTGGATACCCCAATAAACACACCACCAATAAATCGTTTAACATAAATCATACTTTACCCAAATATTTTCGTGATATCTTGAAATGTAACCAAGATAAGTAATGCTAGTATTAAAAACATGCTAATTGAAATGAGCGCTTGTTCTACTTTAGGGTGAATTGGTTTTCTACTAATCCATTCAAAAGCAGTCATAATGACACGTCCACCATCTAAAATAGGTAGTGGCAACAAGTTAAATACACCAATATTCAATGATAAGACAGCGGTTAATACAACGAGCGATTGAAATCCAGCAGCGGCTTGTTGGGCGGTGACTTCATAAATACCAAGAGGTCCTGATAATGATTGCAATCCCATACCACGTATTAAGAAACTTAATGCTAAAAATACACCAGCAATTGAATCAACAATGGTGGTCATTGCAATTGGAAACGCTTCATACCACTCAATGTCTTGAACTTGTTGTGGTGGTAAATACATACCAAGCATGAAACGATTGTGTTCTTCGCTAAATGTTGGTGTTAATTCAAAATCAAACGTTTGTTGACCACGCTCAATTGTAAATATCATTGGATCAGAGACCATTTGGGTCACATTAATTATCTCGTAGAAATCTTTTGGTTCAATTGAATGATTGTCAGAAAATGTGATTTTTACAATACGATCATTTTCCATAATGCCTGCTTGTTCTGCAGCCGAATTTGGTATAACACCAGCAACCACAGGTTCTGGTGGAACATTGATTTGGCCTGCTAATAAAAATAACACAACAAAAATAGCAAACGCCAACATAATATTTGCAAAGACACCTGCTAGCATGATAATAATTCGTTTAAATGGATGAATTCCTTTTAAGGTTCTTGATGGATCGATATCTTCAATATCAACACCCACTTCACCTGCCATGGAAACAAATCCACCCAGTGGCAATGCACGGATCGAGTAAGTTGTTTCTTTCCCTTTTATTTTCTTGATGACCGGTCCAAAACCAATCGCAAATTCACGACAATAAACATTGAATGCTTTTGCACTTATCAAATGTCCTAATTCATGGACAAGTACGATAATTCCTAGTATTACTATAAAATAAACAATTGTCACAATCGACCTCCAAGAGCTTGTTTGATTGCTTCTCTTCCAAGAAGATCTGCTCTTTCTATATCTTCAAATGTATTTAATTCAAATCGTTTTAATGAGGAAATTGTTTGCAACAAAATTTCCTCTAGCTCATAAAACGACAACTTATGATTCAAAAATGCTTCAATAACCGCTTCATTAGCTCCATTGACACTTGCGATTAAACTATCTTTATGTTTTGCAGCTTCGATTACCTTCTGAAATAAAGGATATCTCTGATGATCTAAAGGCATAAAATCCAATTGACTGATTTGTGTCAGATCAAGTGAATGACTATTTAAAGGCATGTGTTTTCCATCACTGAGTGCATAAGAGATAGCAATACGCATATCCGGTGATCCAAGTTGAGCAATCAATGAATGATCACAATATTCAACCATGGCATGCACGTGACTTTGTGGATGGATCACAACATCTATTTTATCATAATCAACCTTAAATAAGTGATGTGCTTCTATAACTTCAAATGCTTTATTAATCATGGTTGCGCTATCAATCGTGATTTTAGCTCCCATCTGCCAATTAGGATGGGAAAGTGCTTCTTCTATTGAAACATCTTTAAGCTGTTCACGAGTTAAATGACGTAAACTGCCTCCAGAAGCAGTTAAAATGATTTTATGGATATTTTCTTTTTGCTTGGACAAACACTGACAAACACCAGAATGCTCACTATCAATGGGAATGAGTTTTCCATGATACTGATTGATTACATCATCAATCATATACCCTGCAACAACTAACGATTCTTTGTTTGCTAAAGCGACCGTTTTCCCTTTTTTTAATGCTGCAATACTTGCTTGAAGACCTGCATATCCCACGATGGCATTAACAATGACATCGGCATTTGTAAGTTGTGCTAATTGAATAATACCTTGATGTCCAAACACAAAGGTATGATTTGGATATTTCCGCTGATAGTTGATGGCTAGTATTTCACTTCCAACACAAATCATTAATTGTTCATGCTCAATTAGTGTTGGTTCAATGATATCAATCCGGCTGTTAATACTAAGACCTATCAACTCATAATGAGTTGAATGCTGCTTGATGACATCAAGTGTTTGGGTACCAATCGATCCAGAAGCACCTAATACAACAACTTTTTTTCTCATACCATGACCGTCAGCAACACAAAGAAAAACATAAAATTAAACAGTAAGCTATCGATACGATCTAAAACGCCACCATGTTCAGGGAAAATCGTACCAAAATCTTTGATTTGATAATAACGCTTAATCGCACTAAAGGAAAGATCACCTAACTGTGCGATTACAGGCATCAGTAATGAAGCAATGATGAGTAAACTCATATCAAACTTATTTACTAAAAGAAGATTGGCATAAACTAGTGAGATCAAACTTGCAAATACCCAACCACCAATTGCGCCTTCAATGGTCTTTTTAGGTGAGACTGAAGGAGCGAGTTTATGTTTTCCAAATTTTATCCCAACAAAATAAGCCATGGTATCAGTCATATAGGTAGTCACAGCAACATATAAAATTGCAAGTGATCCATATTCAAATACTGCAAATATCCCATTGACACTTAAGCCAACAATAATTAATAGAATAAACAACATCGCACCTTCATGAACATCAAACCAATCCACAAAAATCGTAAACCCAAAAACAATAAACAAAAGTACCATAACCGCAACAAAAATATAACTACTTGGAGTAAAATAGAACCCTACAATCAAAGCTAATATAACAATCGTCATCCATTTTGGCCATTTGGGTTCAAATATTGATGAAATTTCTCTGCTACCTAGCGCTATAAATATCGCAGCAACAACTAAAAATACCCAACCACCAAGATACAATGCCGGTCCAAGTGTAAAAGCCAAGATTGCCCCTGTAATAATCTTTTGTTTCATTATAAACCTCCAAAACGGCGATCACGTTGTATAAAATGTTCAATCGCTTGCTCAAAGTGTTCTTCACTAAATGCAGGCCAAGCAATATCCGTAAAATAAAGTTCACTATAGGCTAATTGCCAAAGTAGAAAATTTGATAGTCTCTGCTCACCACCTGTACGAATACACAAATCGACTGGTGGTAATGATGATGTCATTAGAGCACCTTCGATATCTTCTTGTGTAATTGATGATTTACTTTGTGTGATGAGTTGATTTACAGCAGACACTATTTCATCTTTAGCTCCGTAGTTCATGGCCAAGTTTAAAACTAGTCCTGTGTTATGCTTTGTTTTTTCCATTGCTTGTTTTAAAACAGCAACAGTTGATTTTGGTAACTCTTGCCATTGTCCAATTGCAGTTAACTTAATGTTATTGTCCATTAATTCCTGTAAATAATCATGAACAAATAT
>CAYGIY010000002.1:0-19055 GCA_964350055.1 uncultured Erysipelothrix sp. | reverse complement strand
TCATTCTAATAACTTCAATATTCTCGTGGTCAATTTTGGCAATTTCATTAAAAAAGATACCTCTTTTTTTGGTCTTGCCCAGTTCTCTGTTGAAAAAGCATAGAGTGTCAATGCCTTTAGGTTCATGTCATTTGCTTTTTTTGCAATGTTTCGTACATTTTTTGTACCGACTTGATGACCATAGGTACGATCTTTTTGTTGTGCTTGTGCCCAACGGCCGTTGCCATCCATGATTATTGCAACATGTTGAATGTCCTTCATATTGCTCCTTTGATAAAGAAACTCACGTAAGTGAGTTTATACTGTCATGATATCTTTTGTTTTATCTACCACTGCTTGATCAATCCTTTTGACATAATCATCCGTGATTTTCTGAACTTGATCGAGTGCTTTTTTCTCTTCATCTTCCGTTAATGTGTCATCTTTTTTAATAGAATCATTTACATCCCGACGAATATTACGAATGGCAACCTTGGCTTCTTCACCCATCTTGGAAACACTTTTCCCCAATTCTTTTCTGGTCTCCTCTGTCAGTTTTGGAACATTCAGACGGATCACTTGACCATCATTTTGTGGGGTGATGCCAATATTTGCGTTGAAGATTGCTTTTTCAATGTCTTTAAGTGTGCTTGGATCAAATGGTTTAATCATGAGTTGAGTTCCTTCAACAACTGCAATCTGTGCCAATTGATTCATTGGTGTGTCAGCACCATAATAAGGAACCATTAATTCATTCACTAAACCTGGATTAGCACGTCCTGTTCTGACAGTAGCGAAATGTTCATCCAGTGCATCGAGCGCTTTATTCATGCGACTTTTTGTATCATCTAAGTAAGCATTCATGGTTTATATCTCCTTTGTTATTTTTGTACCTAAGGTTTCTTGTAAAACAGCTCTTTTTATGTTTCCTTTTTCATTCATGTTAAACACAATTAGATCAATGTCATTGTCCATGCACATTGATGTTGCTGTTGAGTCCATAACTCCTAAACCCTTCTGTAACAATTCCATATAAGTTATAATATCATATTTTGTGGCATTCAATACAATTTTTGGATCTGCACTATAAACACCATCCACACCATTTTTCGCCATTAACACAACATCTGCTTTAATCTCAGAAGCACGTAGTGCTGCAGTTGTATCTGTTGAAAAATAAGGACTTCCAGTTCCGGCACCAAAAATCACCACACGTCCCTTCTCTAAATGACGTATCGCTCTTCTTACAATAAAGGGCTCTGCAATTTTATTCATTTCGATCGCAGTTTGAACACGTGTTGGGATTCCAATCCTTTCAAATGCCCCTTGAATTGCAATAGCATTGATTACTGTAGCAAGCATACCCATATAATCAGCTTGAACACGATCAATACCTAATTTTTCTGCGTTTTTACCTCGAATATAATTCCCGGCACCAACAACGATTGCTACTTGAACACCTAATTCAACAATTTCTTTAATTTCTTCTGCTAAAGAACTTAAAATTGTTGGATCTAATTGGTGTTCTTTAGATGATAGCGCTTCTCCGCTAAGCTTTAATAGTACACGATTATACATAGCTGGTTTCTCCTGTAAAAAAGGACACGAAAGTGCCCTTATTTTCCAAATGCTTGGTTCATTACTTCTTCAACGAAATTATCTTCCTTTTTCTCAATACCTTCTCCCACTTCAAAGCGAACGAAGGTGATGACATTTGCGTTTTCTTGTTTTAAGTATTGTCCAACTTTTTGATCTTGATCTTTGAAATAGATTTGGTCAACCAAACACATGTCTTGTAAAGATTTCGATAAACGACCTTCAACAATACCAGCCAATACTTTCTCTGGTTTTGATGCCAACGTTTCATCGTTTTTAACGATTTCTTGTTGGAATTCACGCTCTTTGTTTACGTTTTCTGCTGGCATATGATCGCGTGATACATATGATGGTGTCATTGAAGCAACTTGCATAGCCATGTTTTTTGCTACTTCTTGATTGCCACTTTCAATAACAGCAAGCGCACTAATACGTCCACCATTGTGCATGTATAGTCCAAAATATTGATCATCAGTTTTTGATACTAGTTCAAAACGACGGAATGAAATTTTTTCACCAATAGTAGCTGTAGCCGTGATTACAGCATTTTCAACTGTTTCACCATTATAATCTAATGCAAGTGCTGCTTCCATTGTTTTTGGAGCTTCTTTTGCAATTAATGCAGATACACCATCTAATAATGTCAAGAATTGTTCGTTCTTTGCAACGAAGTCAGTTTCTGAATTAATTTCCACTAATGCTGCTGTGTTTTGATAAACAACAACACGAGTCAACCCTTCTGCAGCAACTCGATCTGCTTTTTTAGCTGCTTTGGCAATTCCTTTTTCACGCAACCAATCAATTGCAGTTGCAATATCGCCATTTGTTTCTTCAAGCGCTTTTTTGCAATCCATCATACCAGCGCCAGTTTTTTCACGTAATTCTTTAACTAGTGATGCTGAAATCATTCTGTTACCTCGCTGTCTTCTGTTTTTGCTTTGCGTGTACGTTTTGGTTTTTCTTCATTAGCCTCTTGCGTTGCTTCAACTTTTGGAGTACGTGTACGCTTTGGTTTTTCTTGTGCTACTTCAGCTTCTACAGTAGGAGCAGATGCTTGTGGTTTTTCTTGTGTTACAACTGCTTTTTCTTCTTGTACAACTGGTTGAGCCACAGGTTGTGCTTCTACTTTTTCAACTGGTTGTGCTTGTGCTTCTATTTTTTCAACTGGTTGTGCTTGTGCTTCTACTTTTTCAGCTGGTTGTGCTTGTTCTTCTACTTTTTCAGCTGGTTGTGCAGCTACAGGTTTTGCTGTTTCTCTTTTTTCTGAAGCATCGTATGGTTTACGGTTATCATCACGACCGCGTGGTGCATAACTACGACGACGATCTTGACGATTGCGACGTTCTTCCATGCGTTGACGACGACGACGTTCATTTTCTTCGTTTTGACGCTCAACATTGA
Organism: uncultured Erysipelothrix sp.; assembly: GCA_964350055.1. Lineage (GTDB taxonomy): Bacteria > Bacillota_I > Bacilli_A > Erysipelotrichales > Erysipelotrichaceae > UBA6182. The sequence goes on along the minus strand of CAYGIY010000002.1, from coordinate 16,079 downwards.
TGATGACATCAATCATTGAAATATCTTTTTCATCTTCTGATTGTTGGTATGCATGTGCTAACACGCCACCTTTTGATTCAATTAATGCATCTGCCATCAAACCAACCAATAATCTGACTGAACGAATCGCATCATCATTTGCAGGAATACCAAAATCCAACATGTCGGGATTTGCATTGGTATCCATAATACCAAATACAGGAATTTTTAATTTACGAGCTTCTAATACAGGAATCATATCTTCTGTTGGATCAACAATGAAGATTGCATCCGGTAGTTTTTTCATTTCTTTAATTCCACCAAGGAATGTTTCTAAACGTGTTGCTTCTTTGCGTAATTGAATGATTTCCTTTTTAGGATAAACATTAATCGATCCGTTATTTTCCATTTCTTCAATTTCCAATAAACGACGAATACTCTTTTGAATGGTTCTAAAGTTAGTCAATAATCCACCTAACCAACGTTGGTTAATGAAAAATGACCCAGAACGTAGTGCTTCTTCTAATACAATGGTTTGTGCTTGTTTTTTGGTTCCAACAAACAGTACTTTACCGTTTTTCTCCCCAATTTCACGCATTTTAGCGTAAGCAACATCAACCGCATCGATTGTTTGATTTAAATCGATGATATGTGTTCCAGATTTTGAAGTGTACACATAATTTTTCATTTTTGGGTTCCAACGGCGCGTCTGATGGCCAAAATGAGAACCACTTTCTAATAATTTTCTCATAGTTACTACTGCAGGCATAATCTATAATCCTCTCTTTCCGTTAATCCTCCACCAGTTCTAACATAAACAACTCAATTGAGCACGGGTTTATGAATCCGTGGTGTGTGATTGGGCATCCTCTGATGCCATTTGATAATATACCATATTTTGCAGATAAATACAAACAAAACCACTCGTTAAGTGCGGTTTTTAAAATGCACAATCACATAACCAAACACCTGAGTAATGAGTAATATTGTCATGCTTATCATGACTCCTGGTTGTAACTGCGAAGGTCCCACATCATATAGCAAGGCAAACATAATCATGAGTATCACAACTCCTATATAGAAACCATAAAAGGTTGCTTGATAACGCAACATCATATTGCGTTCATCTTTTTCATCAATTTCGACTGTTTCATAAACTGACGGGTATTTTTTCTTGATGATTTCTCTATATAACAAGTAAACACCAAATGATGTGATGGTTGCTAAAATAGTCCTCACAGACCAATGATCAAAAATAAACACATACACAACACCACTTAAAAAATAACTCATGATGATCGCAATCACCGAGATAACATCTGATTTTTTCTTACTCATTGCTTTCCTCCTCAAATTCAAATAATGTTTCAATACTGACATTAAAATATTTTGCAAGTTTAAATGCCAATGTAACCGAAGGATTATAACGACCATTTTCAATTGAACTGATGGTTTGTCTTGAAACCTTCATTGTCTTTGCAAGCTCATCTTCATTAATTTGTTGCACTTTTCGAAATGCTTCGACTTTATTTCTCATAGCATCCTTTCTTGTAAAGTTAACTTTACAATTATAATATCATGTTCGCTTATAATGTCAAGTACGCTTTACATAAAAAGAACTTCATTTGAAGTTCAGATTTTTGGAAACGTTTGTTGATACACCTGTTTGATACGATCAATGCTGACATGGGTGTATATTTGAGTGGTGCTTAAGTTTTGATGTCCTAATAGTTCTTGAACAATTTTTAAATCAGCGCCATTATCAAGTAAATGGGTTGCAAAAGAATGACGCAGCATATGGGGATGAATAGGCTGTTTTAATCCTGCCTGGATTCCTGCTTTTTCAACAATGAGTTGAACCCCACGTGAACTGAGTTGTTTTCCCCTTGCATTAACAAAAACAACATCATGTTTTGATGTGCATAATAAAGGACGAGTGTGATTGATGTACTGTTTCAAATCGCCTCCCATTTGTTGATAAAACGGAACGATTCTTTGTTTGTTTCCTTTTCCTTTAACCATGACATAGCGCTCATCAAATGAAATATCATGCAATCGTAACTGTGTGCATTCACTCACTCGTAACCCACACGCATACAAAAGTTGAATTAAAACATAATCTCGATGCTGCAATGGTTTGGATAAATCAAAACTAGATAGCAATGCAATCATATCATCAACCATTAAAAACGATGGCAGATGTTTTTTTGATTTTGGTGACTTCACTTGTAAAAACGGATTTGATGCAACGAAGCCTTTTCGAATCAAATAACGATAAAAAGAGCGTAATGCTGCTTGCTTACGTGCAATTGTGACTGGTTGGTTATGCAAATGTACCTTGCAATATGAAATAAAGCCCATCACCAAAAGGTCATCGACTTTATCTAACTGATCTATATTTTGTTGCGTTAAAAATGTTAAGAACTGCTGTATATCACGCCGATAGGCCAACAATGTATGTTGCGAGCGCTGCGTTCTTAGTTGATGTGTTTCAAGAAATTGTTCTAAGTATAATTCAGGTTTCATTGATTTGTGCCATTAATTCTAGTGACCGATGAGCAAATCGTTTATTTTTATCTGGTAATTTATCAAATGGTGTACGATCAACTAATCCAAAATTCGCATTCATCACAACAAATTGCTTAGGATTGGCATGAGCAATATAACTTGCCATGGCTGTGATCATGCTATATTTATGTGCAACAATCATCGGTTGATTTGATAAATAGCGAATCATATTAAGGGCACCAAGGCATCCGCTAGCTGCAGATTCAACATACCCTTCAACGCCACATAATTGACCAACAAAGAACAAGTCTTCGCGTGATTTACTTTGATAAGTATCATGCAGTGTTAATGGCGCATTGATGTAGGTGTTACGATGCATGACACCATAACGGACAATGTTGGCGTGTTCTAATCCTGGTATCATTTGAATGATTCGTTTTTGATCTGACCATTTTAAATGTGTTTGAAATCCAACCATATTATATAAATTAGCTGCGGCATCATCTTGTCTTAATTGTACCACGGCTTTAAACCGTTGATCATTATGATCAAGTCCAACCGGTTTAAGTGGTCCAAATAATAAGGTCTTTTTCCCACGTTTAGCCATGGCTTCAACCGGCATGCAACCTTCAAAAAACTTCAATTTTTCAAATGGTTTTTCAGCAACTTCTTCTGCCTCAATGAGTGCTTGATAAAAAGCATCAAACTGCTCTTGATTCATACCACAGTTTATATAGGATGGATCACCTTTATCATATCTTGATTTAAAATAGGCCTTTGAAAAATCAATGCTATCTTTTTCAATAATTGGGGCTACAGCATCATAAAAGTATAATGAATCTTCACCAACAAACGATAAAATCGCCTTTGAAAATGCTTCGCTTGTCAATGGGCCTGTCGCAATGATTGTTGGTCCTGATGGAATGCTGGTCACTTCTTCATTGATAACCGTGACTAGTGGATGTTGTGATAATGTTTGTGTGATGGCTAGTGCAAAGCCTTCACGATCAACAGCTAATGCACTACCTGCAGGGACTTCAAACTCATCTGCTTTACTTATAATCAGGCTATTTAGGATACGCATCTCAGCTTTTAATAAGCCCACAGCATTTGTGATTTGATTTGATCGTAATGAATTAGAACACACAAGTTCACTAAAATTTGAGCTTTGGTGGGCTGGTGTCATTACTTTTGGGCGCATTTCATAGAGTCGCACAGGATAACCATGTTGAATCAATTGCCAACAGGCTTCACTTCCAGCAAGTCCTGCACCAATCACATTCACTGTGATTTTACTCATCTTTGGTTTCCTTTGTCCCATTTTTTTGAATGTATCGACATTTCGGGAATCCCGAACAAGCCACAAAATCTTTACCATAACGACTTTTTCGAATAACCAGTGGCGATCCACACTCAGGACAATCTTCACCTGTTAGTCGTGGTTGTTCTTTCTTGATATACGTGCACACTGGATAATTTGAGCATCCAGTAAATGAACGTCCTTTTTTGCTTTTTCTTTCGATTAACGGTGATCCACAGTCAGGACACATTTCACCGGTTAGGTGGTTTTGATCAAATGTTGAGTAATCACAATCAGGATAGCCAGAACAACCAACAAACTGTTCATTGGTTCGACTTTTTCGATACACAAGCGGTTTACCACACTTAGGACAATCATCACCTGTCGGTGTTGGTGCAATTTTTTCCATGTTATTTTGAGCAGATTCAATCATCTTCTCAAATCTATCATAGAAGGTTTGTAATGTTTGTACAGGATCTTTTTTACCCATCGCAATTTCATCTAGCTCAGATTCCATTTGTGCAGTATACGAAACATTGATTAACTGATCAAAATGTTCAGCTAGTTTTTCATCAGTTAAAAATCCTTGATCGGTAGGAATAAATACTTTTGTCTTTGAACTTTCACTTGCTTTGATAAGCTCCACATAGTTTCGTGTCACAATCGTGTCAATAATAGTAGCGTAAGTGGATGGGCGACCGATACCATTGGCTTCCATTTCCTTAATTAAAGTTGCCTCACTAAAACGTGAAGGTCCTTTTGTAAAATGCTGTTTTCCTAAAATTGAATCAGGTTTGAAATGATCGTTTTCTTTTAGGTTTGGTAGTAGTTTGTCCTTGCTTTGTTCATAAGTTGCATAAATCTTTAGATAACCATCAAAGGTCATGATACTGCCATTGATGCTAAATTTTTGCTGATTCGCTTTAAAAATGACTTGTGTGGTATCAAAGGATGCTGATGCCATCATCGCAGCCATCGTGCGATTATAAATAAAGGCATACACTTTGTATTCATCGTTTGTCAGTTGCTTTTTAATTTTATCGGGGTGTAATTCAATGTTTGTCATACGAATCGCTTCATGAGCATCTTGTATGTTCTTGTCTGATTTTGGTTGTTTTAAAAACCCCGTGTACTCTTTACCGTATTCTGATTCAATTTTGTCTTTTACAGACATCATAAATGCAGGGCTAAGTCGCGTCGAATCTGTACGCATATACGTGATTAACCCTTGAGCTTGACCATCTATTTCAATTCCTTCGTATAACTTTTGTGCCACACGCATTGTTTTTTTGGCAGGAAAATTGAATTTATTCGCCATTTCCTGTTGCAATGTTGATGTCGTAAAGGGTAGTTTAGGATTACGTTTTGCTTTTTTCTTATTGAGTTGATCAACCACCAAGTCCCCTTGACTTTGATCAATAATAGCTTGTGCTTCTTCTTCATTTTTCACATGAAGCTCTTTTAATTTATCATCAACAGCAATCGCATCAATTTCAAATTTATCAATAACACCATTTGCATGCACTGTCCAATACTCTTCTGGAACAAATGCTTGAATTTCTTTTTCACGTTCAACAATTAGTTTTAATGCCACAGATTGAACACGTCCTGCACTTTTGCTTTTTATTTTTGATTGCAGTAGCTTTGAAAGTTTAAATCCAATGATGCGATCAAGGATACGTCTGTTTTCTTGAGACTTGACAAGATTCATATCAATTGGATGGACATCTTCAAGTGCTTTTATCACGGCGTCTTTGGTAATCTCATTAAAGGTAATTCGCATCGGTTGGGTGATATCTAGTTCTAATACTTCGGCAAGATGCCAAGAAATTGCTTCACCCTCACGGTCAGGGTCAGTTGCTAAGTAGACTTGATCTGCTTTTTTTACAGCAGTCTTTAATTGTTTAACAACATCCTTTTTATCTTTGGAGATGGCATATGTCGGTGTGAAGTTTTGTTCAACATCAACACCTAATCCACCTTTTCCTTTGATTGCTAAATCACGGATATGACCTTTGGATGAGACAACACTAAAATCATCCCCTATATACTTTTGAATGGTTTTTGATTTTGAAGGTGATTCTACGATTACTAGTTTCTTCATATATGATATGGTGCGATGGAACAACCCACCGACTCCTTTCTTTACTTAAATAGATCTAACTTCTTTCTATGATGAATAAATCTTTTGGATTTGTCAATATATGCGCGCCAGCTGCAATGAGTAAGTTGCATCCTTCCCCAATGCTTTCATCATTATGATATGGCAAGGCCACAATATCTTTATTTAGTGCCAGACCATAATCAACCGTAATCAATGTACCGCTTTTAATGGTCGCTGCCATCACGAAAATCGGATCTGACAGAGCCGCAATGATTCGATTGCGCGCAACAAATCGGGATGGGTATGGCACTGCTTGATTTGGATACTCACTTATGATGAGTTGATCATGTCGCATTTTAACATACAAATCTTGATTGTCAAAGGGATAGATACGGTTAATCCCACAACCCAAAACACCAATAGTGTGACTCACTTGCATGGCATGTAGGTGGGCTATGCGATCAATGCCTCGTGCAAGCCCACTTACAATAACTGCCTTGCTTTTGATTGTTTCAACCAGTTGTATTGTTTGAATCACACCATAATGATTGGGTGTCCGACTGCCAATGATGGCCATTTTCTTTTGTTTTAATAGCTCGATATTTCCTTGATAAAAGAGAACCCAAGGTGGTTGATCAAGTGCTTTACACTCACTTGGATACAACGCATCCAAAATTGTAATGGCTTGAATACCATGGTGTATAATGTATGGTTCATGTTTGTGGATTGCTTGCTTTATGGCATGAAATTCACCATCATATTTCATTGCATAGGCAATCAGTTGATTAGAAGATATGGTCATGCTATATCATAATAAAAAAATCTTGATGTTCCTATCAAGACTCTGACTTGAAGACAAAACTCTTACGATGAATGATCGTTTGTCCATATTTAATCATGGCTTGTTTGTGTTGTTTTGTTGGGTAACCTTTGTGTGATTTAAATCCGTACTTTGGATAAACTTGATCAGCAGAAATCATGATTGCATCACGAATTACTTTGGCTACAATGCTTGCTGCTGCAATTGAAATGCTTTTTTGATCACCTTTGATGATGCTGTGTGTTTCGATGGTTGTCATAATTGGCATGGCATCAATCAAAGCCACATGTTGTGCTTGCTTGACGATGGATTGCATAGCCAGTTGTGTGGCTCGATAAATATTGAACCTGTCGATAGTTTCGGGTGAAATTACCTCGACAATAACTTTGATTGCATCGCGCATAATATCCGCAAAGCATAAATTACGTTGTTTTTTAGATAGTTTTTTTGAATCATTGATCATTGGATGCTCATAATATGCTGGCAATATCACACCACAGACGACACAAGGCCCTGCCATGGGTCCACGACCTGCTTCATCAACACCTATCACAAGCTGTTGTTTTAACCAATAAGGGCGCTCATACTCATTCATGAGGACGCTCCCAAGACAGCGATCCAAGTTTATGGTGCTTAATCTCTAAAAAGAAAAACTGCAAGACACGATTGATATCAATCTGTCCATCTTTGCCTAACATACCTTTATTTATTGCGAGTTGATTAAGAAATGCTTCCACATCAATTTTAGAAACATCCATCTCATATCGAGCATTTAAACGGTGTAAATAATGTGTTTTCAAATAGTTGTATGCGTATTCAACAATATCTTCAATTGGTAATATTTGTTCTTTGATTGCGTTGGTAAGTGCTAAATTCATCCCAATGGTTACATCTTCAAACTTAGGCCATAACACACCTGGTGTATCCATTAAAAAAAGTTGTTTACTAATTGGAATCCATGTAACTGCTTTAGTCACTCCGGGACGATCAGCAACTTGTGCCATTTTCTTTTTGGCCAATGAATTTATTAAGGTTGATTTACCAACATTGGGTATACCAACAATCATCACTTTTAAAGGTCTATTTTTAATGCCACGTGTTGCATCACGTTCACGTTTTGCTTTTCCTGCTTGTTCGATGGCATCGATGATGAGTTTTTTACTTACATTGGCGATGGTGTTTACAAACAAAAACACTTGCTCCTGTTTTTGAAAATAGTGTTCCCATTGTTTGCTTATAGAAGCATCCGCTAGATCACTTTTAGTAAACACAATGACTTTTGCTTTGTGTGGCGCAAGCTCTTTTAATACTGGGTTTTCACTTGACAAAGGGATACGAGCATCACGTAATTCAACAACAATATCAACATTGCTGATTTGTTCACGCATCAATCGTTTCGCTTTGGCCATGTGGCCTGGATACCATTGAATTGTCATATTATTTGTGTATAAACCTTATTTGGTTAAATGGATAGATAATATAGACATGTTTGCTGATGATATTCGTGGCTGGATATGGACCTCGATGGCGCGAATCGGTTGAATTAATACGATTATCTCCCATCACAAACACATACCCTTGTTCAATTGTCAATGGACCAAAATCACCCGTGAACATGCGATGACCACCTTCGGTAACACTGTCAATATAGTCTTGATCAAGGAAGTCTTGTTGAACAACCTCGCCATTAATATAGAGTCGATCATTTTTAAACTCAATTGTTTCACCAGCTAAACCAATGACGCGTTTGACAAAATAGTCTTGATCTTGATCATCATAAATGATGACAATTTCAAAACGCTCAATGGTTGTAAATGCATGAGCTAGAATATTTGAAAACCCACGTTGATGATCTAGCAGTGTTGGTTGCATACTAAAACCATCAATTTGGATTGGTTTGATTACAAATTGAGTCAATAATACAACAACAACAATACTGATAAGTGCCGATTTAGCTAAATCAAACACTTCACTAAAAAAACGTGATTTCTTTTTTTCCATAGGTCCTCTTAAAAGAAAACGCCTTACGGCGCTCTTTTATCGAATTTCTTTTAAACGTGCAGCTTTTCCGGAAAGGTTACGTAAATAGTATAATTTACTTCTTCTAACTTTACCACGACGTAATACGGTTATTTTCTCAATCAATGGTGAATGGATTGGAAATATACGTTCAACACCAATTTGTGAAGACACTTTACGTACGGTAAATGTTTCTGCTATGCCTTTTCCGCCTCTTGCAATGACCAAGCCCTCAAATGCTTGGATTCGACTCTTGTCGCCCTCTTTGATTCGTACATCCACACGAACGGTTGTTCCAGGACGAAAATCAGGGACATCTGTGCGAAGTTGTGATGTGACAACTTCATCCAATAGTTTACTGTTCATCTTTCTCACTCCTATTTATTTGTTCGGTTCATGCATTTTTGCAGCGGAACCTAATGCCATAGGCTCTATCAATCTATCACAAAACCCATTAAAAATCAATGGTTCTCGCTTTCCTCATCGAGTACTTCCTGTAGCATCTTTTGTTGTTCTTTAGTTAATGTTGCTTTTTTAAGCAAATCCTTGCGATGCAAGTATGTTTTGCGTATGGCCTCTTTTTGCTGCCACCACGCGATGTTTTGATGATGCCCACTTATTAGTATGTCAGGCACCTTTTGTCCTTTGTAGTCTGCTGGACGTGTGTATTGTGGGTATTCTAGTAGTGAGTCTTCAAATGATTCGATTTCAACAGAATCCTCAGAAATCACACCCTTAATTAATCGCACCACGGCATCCGTTACCACCATAGCCGCAACTTCACCACCTGTTAGAATATAATCGCCAATAGATAGCACATCATCCACATATTGAAGCACACGCTCATCCACACCCTCATAATGACCACATAGTAGAATTAAATGATCAACATGACTTAGTTGCTTCGCTTTTTTTTGATTTAATACGGGAGCAACAGGTGTCAAATACACTACTTTAGATGTTGGTGTCACCACATGCGCTAACATATCAGCAATCGGTTGCACCTTCATGACTAAACCAGCACCACCTCCAAAGGGATAATCATCCACTCGATTATGTTTGTCAGTCGTAAAATCACGGATATTCACCGTATCAATGACCACATAATCTTGTAGTTGCGCTTTCTTGATGATGGATGTTTGTAGAAAATTCTCAAACATCTCAGGAAATAGTGTGCAGATGGTAATTTTCATAATAACCCTTCAATACTTTGAATGGTGATGATCTTTTTTGCTTGATCCACATTCAATACGAATGCATCAACATAAGGAATCAACACCGTTTTTGTTGATGTCTTCACTTTTAAAACAGGATGAGCAGGCATATCAATCACCTCAATCACTTCACCGATGACACTATCTTTTTCAATGATTACACAACCAACTAAATCAAAAAACGCAATTCGCTCTTGATCATCTGTTTCAATTGTAATCATGATATCAGCACCGACAAACGTCAATACATCATTGATATTGTCGTATCCTTGAAGTTTGAGCAATCCGTGATCTTGATGCATTCGAAACCCATCAACAATCACTTCTTGTTCATGATGATTCCCTTTAAATAGCAACGATTGCTTTAAAGCAAACCGCTCAAAAGGTATGTCTGTCTTTAAAGATACTTTAAGTTCACCCTTAATCCCAAATGCTCGAACAATCTTACCAATACGTATGTCTTTTTTCATATTAATAGGATTCGAACTTAATCGTAACCTTTTTATCTTCTAGACGTGAAGGAATCGACATCATATGTCTAACCGCACTCGCCATACTGCCTTGACGCCCGATTAATCGCGCGGTGTCTTCAGTTTTAGCATACACCATGAGAATCACTTCTTTATCTTCCAAACTTGAAAGTTCTTTGATGCTTAAACTATCAGGGTCTTCCACCATTGGTCTTAGCAAATCAAATAAGATTTTCTCTAGGTTTGTCATTACTTATTCCCCAATTTTGATTCGTGGAATTGTTTCATGATGCCAGCTTTTGAAAATAAGTTACGAACTGTATCAGAAGGAATTGCTCCTTCAGATAACCATTTTAGTGCTAATTCGCTATTGATTTTAACGTCTTCAGGTACAGTTGTTGGGTTATAGTAACCAATTGCTTCAATAAAGCGTCCATCTCTAGGTGAACGAGAATCAGCAGCAACAATACGGTAAAACGGATCTTTTTTAGCGCCCATTCTTTTTAAACGTAATTTTACAGCCATAATGACCTCCTTTGTTTATTGACATACTATAACAAATCGAAACTATGGTGTCAAGGTCTAAACCTTACCACATAAAAAATAATCCAAAAGGATTATTTAAGAAGCATTCATTTTTTCTTTAATGACTGGTAGTAGGTGTGAGACGAGCACTCGAAAGATTGCATAAATAGGAACAGCAATAATCATTCCCAAAATGCCCATCAATCGACCAGAAAGCAAGATCAATAACATGACGGTTAGCGGATGGATATGCATTTTTCGACCAATGATTTGTGGTGACACAAGATTACTTTCAATCTGTTGAATAATCACAATTGCAACAATTGTAAAAAATGCAGTTAAAGGTGAGATAAAAAATGAAACAATGACAGCAGGAATCGCACCAATCCAAGGTCCAAAATAGGGAATGATATTAGTCAATCCTGCAATAAAAGCGAGTAGTAACGCATAATCTAATCCTAAAACTAAAAATGCAATCAAACACAATAAACCAACAATCAAACAAACCAGTCCTTGTCCTTGAATGTATGAACTCAGTGTTTTATCAATATCGAGTAACACACTTTTGATCCGTTCATGACGTTTTGGTTCAAATGATTTTAAAAGACTATTTAGCATTTTTTCACGATCTTTTAAGAAATAAAACAAAATAAACGGAATAATGACAATCACAAGAATCACATTGAGAACGGTTCCAACAAATGATGTGATGTTGTTTGCTATCCCAGATGCAATACCTGTCATTGCCTCATTGAATTGTCGTAGTAATTCTTCAAAACTAAGAAGCCCTTGTAATTGCCACTGAGCAAAAAAATCTGTTTCCTGAAAGTCTTGAATCCGTTTTTGAATACGTTCAATAAACAGTGGAATATTCTCATTTAAGCTCACAAATTGCTGTTGAATGATGGGAACAAAATTAAACAATAAACCTGCAACTATTAAGATTAATACAAAATAAATGATTATAATCGCTAATGCTCTTGGTATTTTCTTCTCAAGAAGAGCAACAAGTGGTCGTAACAAGTAGAATAAAAATACCGCTAAAATCATTGGTACAAACAGTGTTTGTACAATCACTAATATAGGCACAAAAAACCAACTAATCAATGAGCCAACATAGATGATGGCAAAGATTAACAATAATGCCAATCCAAATTTAAACAGTTTCTTTTCCATAGTTACCTCTTTTGTCCGTGTGATTTAACGTTTCTTTTTCTTTTTCTTTTTGTTAGGATTTTTCTTTGTGTTTGAACCCGAACTCATCATTCCCGCATTGGGATTTGCTTGTTTTAACATCATTTGCATTTGTTGTTTTGTTTTTTCAAATTGTGATAGAAGCTGATTTACTTGCGTAATCGTGACACCACTTCCTTTTGCAATCCTATGTTTGCGTGATGCCTTTAAAATGGAAGGATCATTCCGCTCATCTTTGGTCATACTTAGGATGATTGATTTTGATGTCTTCATGGATTTTGCTGCGACATCATCGTCAATTTGATTCATCAATTGCTTTGAATTAGGCAACATTTTTAACACGCCTTTGAGGGAACCCATTTTGTTCATTTGCTCAATCTGCTCAAGCATATCATCAAGGGTGAATGTTCCTTGCATCATACGTTGCATGCTACTCATCGATTTTTTAGTATCAATTGTTTCTTGAGCCTTTTCTACCAAAGAAACAACATCACCCATCCCTAAGATACGATTGGCCATCCGATCAGGATAGAAAAGTTCCAACTCATCGATTTTTTCACCAACACCAACAAATTTTACAGGAACATTGGTAAGTGATGCGACAGAAAGTACACCCCCACCTCGTGCATCACTATCAAATTTTGTTGCCATTAACCCAGAAATAGGTAATGTTTCTTTAAACTTTTTAGCAACACCTACAATATCTTGACCACTCATCGCATCGACAGTCAGTAAAATCTCATGTGGTTGAAATGACTGGTTTAAAACAGACAACTCTTCCATAAGCACATCATCTACCGCTAAGCGACCAGCGGTATCGACAATCACCGCATCATAGCCACTGATGCGTGCATGATTTAAGCCTTGTTCAATTGTTGTGTGTGGCGTGTCTGTTAGCGAGAGTGAAAAAACATCAATTGCTACAGATTCGCCAAGTACTTTTAATTGATCAACAGCGGCAGGTCGTTGTAAGTCTGCTGCAATCAATAGCACTTTCTTTTTATGTCTTGATTTTAAGTGATTTGCAATTTTTACTGCTGATGTTGTTTTACCACTTCCTTGTAACCCAACCATGAAGATGATGGGCAATGGAGCAGCTATATTAAGCGGTACTTCTTTTGCACCAAGTAATTGAACCATCTCATCATAAACAATTTTTACAACCATTTGTGAAGGGGCAATATTATCAATCAATGAAATACCCACTGCCTTTTCTTTGATGGTTGCTAAAAATGATTGAATGACATCTAAATTAACATCTGCTTCTAGCAATGCTAATCGAATCTCACGCAGGACATCATTCATATTCTGTTCTGTTAATTTAGGTTGTTGTCTTATTTTGGCCAGTATGCCACTGAGCCGATCACTTAATTGATCAAATGCCATAATTTATTCTTGCTCCTCTATAATTTTGCTTTTATTAATTTTATAGTATTTCGTGTGTTTGATTGCATCAGCAATCACTGCCTCATATTCACCAAATGATTCAAATCGTTCTGTTTTTTCTTTGAGTGGATTTGTAATTGGGTGTGCAGGTGTAAATACAGTACAGCAATCATCAAAAGGCAATATCGATAAGTCATACGTATCCACTTTTCTTGCGATGTCAATGATTTCGTCTTTATCATAGGTAACCAAAGGTCTTACAATCATTTTTTCACTGACTTCATCAATTCGTATCATACTTGACAATGTCTGAGATGCGACTTGTCCCACACTTTCACCTGTGATTAACACCGATGCATACACCGTGTCCGCCAATTGATTGGCAATACGCACCATCATGCGTCGCATGATGGTGATTCGATAACTTTCAGGCACCGTTTCATTAATGACCATTTGCACTTTTGCAAATGGCACAACAAGTACCTGTGTACTATTTTGATATAAACTAAGTTTTTGTGCAAGTTTTAATACTTTATCAGTTGCCTTTAAAGAAGTAAAAGGAACGGTTTCAAAATGAATCGCGGCATACTCAATTCCTCGTTTATTTGCTAAATAACCCGCAACGGGAGAATCAAAACCACCAGATAATAATAGTAACCCTTTTCCTGCCATCCGAACCGGCATCCCCATCGGACCACGATAGGTTTCTAATGAAACAAACGCTTGATGATGCTTACACTCTATTCTTATTTTAATTTCAGGTTGATGCACATCAACCACATGCTCCGTATTTTTTAAAATGCTAGTGGCTACCATGCGATTGATATCATCCGATGTATATTGGAATGATTTATTTAATCGTCTTGAATACACTTTGAACTTACTTGGTGCTTTTTGCATCATTTGTTCTATGATGAAACTGATGATTGCGTCCATATCCAAATCCATTGCTCTGATGATGGAAAATGAACTTAGTCCAAATACAGTTTTGAGTATATCAATGATGGCTTGTTCATCAATGTCATCATAGCTAATGATCAAGCGATCAAAGGTCCGTTTTATCTCAATTGAATCAAACTCACGCAAAGCGACTTGAATATTTTTCTTTAGTAATTTAATAAATTCATTTCGATTCCCTTGTTTGGTTGATAACTCTCCAAAGCGACATAATATTTTATTGGGCATACTCACTCACCTTCTCATAAGCTTTTAAAAATGCTTGGATATCATCTTGGGTGGTATCATAGTGAAAACTCACACGAATCATGCCCATCGCATACTGATCTAAGTAGCCACACGCTTGTAATACATGACTTGACTGATTTGAATCAGACGCGCATGCACTATGACTCGATACAAAAATCCCCTCTTGGTTGAGCACATTTAAAATAATAGAACTAGGAACATTGGGTTGAACAAAACTAACGATGTAAGGTGATCCTGTTTGATCACTCACAATATCCACCTGATAGTTAAGGCAAAGTCCATCAATGAGTTGTCTTTGGATGCTTGTTATGTGAGATTGCTTGCTTTTTTGCATCATCAAGGCATGTTGAATCACATCACCAAACAATATATTGGCAATTGCAAATGGTGTTCCACCACGAAGACCATGTTCTTGCTGGCCACCACTTATGATAGGTGCCATTGCTATGTGGCGTTTTTTCAGCAAACAACCACTTCCCGATAAACCGCCTAATTTATGTTGTGAAATAGCCATGACATCGGCCATATATAATGCTTGATCGATTTTACCAACGGCCGCAATAGCATCAACAAACAAAACTGCTTTGCTATTGACTTCTTTGATTATTTTTTTGATTTCATCAATTGGATGGATGGTTGCAATTTCATTATTGACGGCCATCACAGCAATTAGTGTTGTATCTTGTCTAATCATTTCTCTTAGTTGCTTTAGATCAATACGTCCCTTTTGATCGACTTCACACTCACTAATCTCAAATTGAAACCATTGTTTTAGCCATGATACACTATTTAAAACACAGTGATGTTCCGTTTTAATCGTGATAATATGCTTGCCTTTGTTTTGATTTGCAATGGCAATGCCTTTAATGGCTAAATTGACCGCTTCAGATCCTGAAGCAGTAAAGATGACTTCCTCTGGTGTAAAATGAAACGCTTTTCCTACTTTTTTTCGACTATCTTCCATTAATTGACTAATTTCATAACCAAGTGTGTGATGTGCATTAGGGTTTGCATAAAAACGAGGCAACATCGCTTGCGCTGCCTCAGCAAATGCTTGTTCAACTTTACTACTACTTGCATGATCTAAATAAATCATCTCAAACTCCTGGTGCACTTTTGGCGT
This sequence comes from uncultured Erysipelothrix sp., assembly GCA_964350055.1. Lineage (GTDB taxonomy): Bacteria > Bacillota_I > Bacilli_A > Erysipelotrichales > Erysipelotrichaceae > UBA6182. The sequence continues at coordinate 231 of CAYGIY010000002.1, read as the reverse complement.
TTTCTTTCACTAACTGTTCAAATGAATCAGGGTGAAGACGCTCAATTGCCCCTAAAACAATACTTAATGCTTGGGTGTATTCTCCATTACGGAAGCTCAATTCAGTCCGTGTTAGTTCACTGTCCATCATCGGTAATGAAGAACGGTATTTATTGGCAAATACGACACCATGTTCAATCATATCAACCATTCCAACAATGTTATTGACATTATTATATAATTTGTAAATAA
>CAYGIY010000001.1:0-61053 GCA_964350055.1 uncultured Erysipelothrix sp. | reverse complement strand
ATATAATAAAGCATGAGTAAATTTCAATGAAAAGTAGGTGACTTTTATGGAAGATGAAAAAGTATATGTGAAACTCACAAGACATGAATGGCCAGATGAAAAGATTAAAAAACGGAAACAGCGTTGGGTGATTCGGGTCGTCATATTAGCGGTTTTATTCTCGTTTACAAGTGGGTGGTTTTTTGGCAGTTCTGCACAATCGATTCAACCGATTGATATTGATGAGTCAAAATATGCTCGTCTCGATGCAATCATTGGACAACTAAGTAATACTTGGTACTATGGTAAAGATATTGAAGATATTCAGGCATGGTTGCTTCAAAATGCAATTGATGGCATGTTTGACTTAAATGGTGACCCCTATACATCCTATATGACAGCACAAGAAATACTTGATTTTGAACAATCCATTGATATGGGGTTTGTTGGAATTGGTGTACAATTCTATGTGATTGATGGGATTAACATCGTTGAGCGTGTTTTTAAAAACTCACCAGCTGAGCGTTTTGGTGTGATGCCAGGAGATATTATTTATCGTGTAGAGGGCATTGAAGTTGAAGGGATGCCAACAAGTGACATTGCAGCTATTGTCATGGGAGAAGCAGGAACAATCGTCACCATTGATTTTATCCGCGCTAATGAAATTATTACCAAGGAAATAGAACGCGGTGAGGTACGTAACTCTGCTTATGGTGAAATCATCAATAATGAGATTGGACTAATTGAGATTAATCAATTTGGCTCAACAACACATCTTGAAGTTAAAGAATACTTAGATGACATGGCGTCATTAAACATTGAAAATTTAATCATAGATATGAGAGATAATGGTGGTGGTTATTTAGATTCACTGTTAAATATTGCTTCGTTTTTCTTAGAGAAAGACACTGTTGTGATTCAACAGAAATATAAAGATGAACAAGTTGAAATTGGAAGAGTCACAAAAGACAACTATTATGATAATTTTACTAAAATCATCATTTTGGTTAATGGAAATACAGCAAGTGCTTCAGAAGTATTAACAGCAGCACTCAAAGAGCAAGCAGGTGTGATTGTAGTGGGAGAAACAACATTTGGTAAAGGGTCTGTGCAAGTGACACGACCATTTAGTGATGGAAGTGCACTAAAACTCACAACCGCACAATGGTTAACACCTCAAGGCAACTTGATTCAAGATGTTGGAATTAAACCAGATGTTGAAGTTAAACAACATCCTGCATTTTATCAAGAAGTTGGTATGATGGATGAAGACTTAGTTATATTGTTTGATCAAGTTTCAGAATACGCACTATATGTTCAAAAAGCATTGGATTTTATTGGTTATGATGTGGATCGTATGGATGGCTACATGTCGCAAACAACCATCAATGCCATCAATGCATTCAACCAAGACAATAATTTAGTAGTCAATGATGCATTAACAGCAACTTCTTACCAAGTTATTCGAACAGAAGTGCTACGAAAATGGTATACGAATCGCCGTGCTGTTGATTTACAATTACAAGTTGCTATAGGATTGTTTTATGAGTGAACATAGGTTTCAGCTTGTATCAGATTATCAACCCAAAGGGGATCAACCAAAAGCAATACAAGAGCTTGTTGCTGGTATTGAAAGTGGAAAAAAAGATCAAGTATTATTAGGGGCAACAGCAACAGGTAAGACATTTACTATGGCAAATGTCATTACCCAGGTGAATAAACCTACTTTAGTATTAGCTCATAATAAAACATTAGCTGGGCAATTGTACTCAGAATTTAAGCAATTATTTCCACATAATCGTGTCGAGTACTTTGTCTCTAATTTTGATTACTATCAACCAGAAGCTTATATGCCTAGAACAGATACTTACATTGAAAAAACAGCCATGATTAATCAAGAATTAGATATGCTCAGGCTATCTGCGATTAATAGTATCCTAACAAGACGTGATACGATTGTTGTTGCATCAGTGGCATGTATTTATGCTTCAAGTGATCCTGAATCATATAAGGATATGTTTTTTACATTACGTGTTGAAGAGAAAATGGATCGCGATGAACTGTTGCAATTGTTGATTGATCGTCAATATTCACGCAATGATATTGATCGTTTAAAGGGGACCTTTCGTGTAAAGGGAGATGTCATAGATATTAATCTTGGATACACAGATTCATTTGTGCTACGCATTGAGATGTTTGATGATACAATCGAGCGCATCACAGAAGTTGATCCGGTAACTTATAATGTAATTGAAGGATATCGTATTTATCATATCTTTCCAGCAACTGAGTATGCGCGTCTTCAACCTCAAATACTAGAAGCAGCAAAGACAATTGAAGCTGAACTAGATGAACAGTTAAAAGTATTGACTGATCAAAACAAACTAGTTGAGAAACAACGCCTAGAGCAAAGGACTCGCTATGACATAGAAGCACTACGAGAATTTGGATATTGTTCAGGCATTGAAAACTACTCAAGACATATTGATCAAAGAGAACCTGGTCAGCGACCATTTACTCTGTTTGACTATTTTGGTGATGATTATTTATTTGTCATTGATGAATCACACGTCAGCATACCTCAAGTAAAAGGGATGTTTAATGGTGATCGTTCAAGAAAACAAGTGTTGGTTGAGTATGGATTTAGACTTCCTTCTGCACTTGATAATCGACCACTAAATTTTGATGAGTTTTTAGCCATTCAAAAACAAACAGTTTATGTTTCAGCAACGCCTGGTGACTTTGAACTTAATAAAACAAATCGTGATGTTGTTGAACAAATCATTCGCCCAACTGGGCTGATTGATCCAACGGTTGTTGTTAAGCCAAGTAAAGGTCAAATTGATGACCTTATTGATCAGGTAAATCTAAGGAAAAATATTAATCAACGCGTTTTAATCACCACTTTAACAGTTAAAATGGCTGAAGATTTAACATCTTATTTAGTTGGAGAAGGTATTAAGGCGATTTACTTGCATCATGAAACAAAAACACTTGAACGAATTGAGGTAATCCGTCAATTACGTAAAGGAAAATACGATGTCTTGGTTGGGATAAATTTATTAAGAGAAGGAATTGATATCCCAGAAGTATCATTGGTTGCCATTCTTGATGCTGATAAAGAAGGCTTTTTACGTTCTTATCGTGCTTTAGTGCAGACGATTGGTCGTGCAGCTCGAAATTCAGATGGGACAGTCATCATGTATGCCGATCGCATGACAGATTCGATGCGTCATGCCATTGAAGAAACCAATCGTCGTCGCGATGTTCAATTAGCGCACAATCAAGAATACAATATTACACCTACAACAATTGTTAAGGAAATCAGAGATGTTATAGCGGGTAAAGAAACTCAAGAAATGGCCATGAAGATGTTGCAAAAGAAAACTAAAACCAATAAGAAGCAACAAGAGCAAATAATTGTTGATCTTGAAAAAGAAATGCATGATGCAGCACGTGTCTTGGATTTTGAACGCGCAGCTATGTTGCGTGATATTGTTTTAGAACTAAAGAGCCAATAAAAGGGGAGTACCCTCTTTTTATTTCTTGCATGCGTGTTTTTTAAATTAGTGCTATCATGTATAATAATGTTCATCTGGAGGCTATATGAGTAAAGAAGAAATAGTAATAAAAGGGGCGCGAGTCCACAACCTTAAAAATATCAGTTTAACTATTCCTCGCAATAAGTTGGTCATTATGACTGGTTTGTCTGGAAGTGGTAAAACGTCATTGGCATTTGACACGATATATGCCGAAGGTCAACGTCGATATGTTGAATCTTTAAGTGCGTATGCGCGACAATTTTTAGATAATATGGAAAAACCAGATGTTGATCTCATTGAGGGTTTATCACCAGCTATTTCCATTGACCAAAAAACGACTCATAATAATCCACGTTCAACAGTTGGGACAGTGACAGAAATATATGATTATTTAAGATTGATGTATGGACGGATTGGAACACCATTTTGTCCGATTCATCATCATCCAATTGTGGCTGTGAGTATTTCACAAATGGTAGATCAAATCATGGAATATGAAGAAGGGTCTCGTATTGAAATCTATGCACCTGTGGTGCATCAAGAAAAGGGAACTCATAAAGATAAATTCGCTAAATTTTTAAAAGAAGGTTTTGTTCGGGTGCGAGTGAATAAAGAATTGCGTATGCTCGAAGAAGAAATAACACTAAGTAAAAACAACAAACATGACATTGATATCATGGTTGATCGTTTAATTAAGAAAAGTGATTCTCGTTCACGTTTGTATGAGTCATTAGAATCGGCACTTAAACTTACCGAGGGGTTAGCTTTAGTTGTTGTTAATAAACAAGAACATATTTTTTCTCAAAACTATTCATGTATTGAATGCGGATTTTCAATTTCACGTCTTGAACCACGTTTATTTTCGTTTAATTCACCTTTGGGTGCTTGTGAAAACTGTAAAGGTTTAGGTGTGACACAACAAGTTGATTACGATTATCTCATGCCAAATAAAGATAAATCAATTCTTCAAGGTGGCATTGTCTATTATAAGAATATTGCAGGCTCAGAAAATATAGAATGGCAAAACTTTGCCACACTATGTAAACATTATGACATTTCTTTGGATGTACCATTGAATCAATTGTCTGCTGATCAAATTGATATTTTGATGCATGGCTCACGTGAACCAATCGCCTATACAATTGAATCGCGTTCAGGTAATAAGTTTATGCGTAATGATTATATCGAAGGTGTGGCTAATTTGATTACAAGACGATTTATGGAGACGACTTCACAAGGGGCACGTGAGTGGTATGGTACCTTTATGAGTGAAGCTACTTGTACAGTATGTCATGGCCGACGCTTAAACCCAATGGCTTTAAGTGTGCAGATTCAAGGCAAGAACATTAATGAATGGACAAGTATGTCAGTTAAGCAAGCACTTGGCTTTATGAAAGAGTTAACACTAACTGATATGCAAGCTGAAATTGCACGATTAGTACTAAAAGAAATTCATGAACGGTTATCCTTTTTAAAGGATGTTGGATTAGAATACTTAACGCTTGATCGTATCGCAGGTACACTATCTGGTGGTGAAGCGCAACGCATCCGATTGGCAACACAAATTGGATCACGTTTAACAGGTGTGCTCTATGTTTTAGATGAACCTTCGATTGGTTTGCATCAACGTGACAACGCAAAATTAATCAATACTCTAAAAAGCATGAGAGACTTGGGAAATTCGCTGATTGTTGTTGAGCATGATGAAGAAACGATGATGGCGTCTGATTGGATTGTTGATATTGGACCAGGTGCTGGTTTAAATGGTGGTGAAGTCGTTGCTAATGGCACGGTGGCAGAGATCATGAATAATCCAAATAGCATTACGGGGTTGTATTTATCTAAAAAGAGAAAAATTGAGATACCTCAAATAAGAAAAACAGGAAATGGGCATGTTATTGAGATTATTAAGGCCAAAGAAAATAACTTAAAAGATATCACTGTAAAGGTACCACTTAATACCTTAACACTTGTGACAGGTGTCAGCGGTAGTGGTAAATCATCACTTGTTAATGAAGTGCTCGCCAAAAAAATGCAACTGCATTTGGGACGTGCTAAAATTAAACCAGGGCAAGTTGAAAAAGTTCTTGGTTTAGAACACATTGATAAAGTCATTGTTATTGATCAAGATCCAATAGGAAGAACACCTCGATCTAATCCTGTTACCTATACTGGAATTTTTGATGATATTCGTGATTTGTTTGCCATGAGCAAAGAATCTAAAAAAAGAGGGTATCTAAAAGGACGATTTTCATTTAATGTAAAAGGTGGAAGGTGTGAGTTATGTCAAGGAGATGGTGTTAAGCGAATTTCCATGCACTTTTTACCAGATGTTTATGTTCAATGTGAAGCATGTGAAGGTAAACGTTACAATGATGAAACACTGCAAATCACTTATAAAGATAAAAATATTTATCAAATCCTTGATATGACAATTGATGAAGCATTGCTATTCTTTGAGAACATTCATAAGATTGCACATCGTTTGAAAATATTGCAAGATGTTGGACTTGGCTATATTCAATTAGGTCAACCAGCAACCACATTATCTGGTGGTGAAGCACAACGTGTGAAGCTAGCAAGTGAACTTCAAAAAAGGGCAACCGGAAAAACAGTGTTTATCCTAGATGAGCCTACTACGGGATTGCATAGTGAAGATGTAGGAAAATTACTTAAGGTTTTATTGAAAATCGTTGATAATGGGGATACTGTTATCGTCATCGAACACAACTTAGATATGATTAAAAGTGCTGATTACATCATCGATTTAGGACCTGAAGGTGGCGATGAAGGTGGTTATGTCGTGGGTGTGGGAACACCAGAACAACTTGCAAAGAATCCAAAAAGTTATACTGGACAATACTTAAAAAAGGTATTAGAAGCGTAGGAGGACATGGTGGTGTTTGAAGAAAAATGTACAATGCGTAAGTTTAATGAATATTTCAAGTTTAAGCAAATTACTGGGAATGAAGAATCATTGGATCGTTGGGTTGTGGTACCTGATGTGAATCGTCCTGGTTTAGAATTGGTTGGCTTTTTTGAGCACACAGAACCTCGAAGAATCAACATCATGGGTGATAAAGAAATGGCTTATATCGCACAGATGGATGATGCATTGCAACGAGAAGTTTTTGATCGTTTAACAGATGGTTATACACCAGGGATTATCCTTGCACGTGATTATGAGTGCCCTGAAGTTTTATATGAGATTGCCCAATTTAAAAATTTTCCAATTTTCACCACAGGTATGAAAACATATCAGCTTATGGTCGATGTTATTTCTTATTTAGATGAGCAGTTAGCACCCATTGATACGATTCATGGGGTTCTCATGAGTGTCTTTGGTAAAGGTGTGCTCATTACTGGTGATAGTGGTATGGGTAAAAGTGAAGTTGGATTAGAGCTGATTCGTAAAGGACATGTTTTGATTTCTGATGATCGCGTTGACGTAAGACGTGTTCATAATCATATTATTGGTTTTGCACCAGCGTTGCTTAAAGGGATGCTTGAACTTCGTGGCATTGGTGTCATTGATGTTCAACGTATGTTTGGTGCAAGTGCTTTGCTAGATCAAGTAAGAATAGATTTTATTGTCTATTTGGAGAAATGGAAAGATGGCAAAGCCTATAAACGAGTGGGCATTGATAGTAATACCTATCATTCAATGATGGGAGTTGAAGTCCCACAACTGGTTTTCCCTGTAAAAGAAGGTCGTAACTTAGCGGTGCTCATTGAAGCAGCCGTGACTGATTTTACACTTAAAGAAAAAGGTATTGATGCAAGTGTTGAATTTGATAATCGTGTGTACCAATTTATCGTTGATCAAAACAACAACAATAAGGAGTAATAATTATGCGTTTTTTTGAAGACATGCAAACATTTATCACTGTAGGACCAATTTCGTTAAAATGGTATGCAATTTTGATTTTAATAGGTGCATTTTCGGCCTATTACTTTAGTTTACGTAATCTTAAAAAAATGGGTTATAACTCGAAGATGGGTGATGACTTATTTATTGGGGCGTTATTATCCGGGGTAGTTGGATCTCGATTATGGTTTGTGGCATTTTATGATTTAGGATATTATCTAAAAAACCCTTTAGAAATATTTATGACCTGGGAAGGTGGCCTTGCAATTCAAGGTGGCCTTGTTTTTGGTGCTGCATTTGGGTATTGGTATGTAAAACGCCATAACATATCGTTTATGCGATTAGCGGATGCGATTGTTCCTAATATTTTGATTGCGCAAGCACTGGGACGTTGGGGAAACTTTTTAAATCAAGAAGCTTTTGGAAGAATTGTTGATGAATCATTCTATTCTGGATGGCCACGGTTTATTGCTGATCATATGTATATTAATGGTGCGTTTCGAGAACCAACATTCTTTTACGAATCCACGTTGAATATCGTTGGATTTTTACTTATTGTATTTGTTTATAAGCGATTCTCCAAAATTAAACGCGGTGATTTGATGTATGCTTACTTAATGTGGTATGGTGTTACCCGTTTCTTTATTGAAGGATTTCGCTCGGACAGTTTGATGTTCTTTGGCCTACGATCTGCTCAGCTTGTATCGATATTATTTATTGTGGTAGGTGTACTTGGAACTCTAGGTGTCTTTCGGAAAATATTCAAGCGTGAAAAACCAATCATGTTGTTTGATTTTGATGGAACCCTCATGGATACTGAACAAACGGTGAAAGATGGTATCAAGCAAGTGATACAAAAACATCGTCCTGAGATTGAATTTGATTCTGAAATGGCAAATTCTTTTGTTGGACCACCATTAAGCGAAACATTCGGTCGTTTCTTTAATCCTGAAGTCATAGACGATATGATTGCTGAATATCGAGAGATTAATAATGAAATGCATAAAACAAGAGTTAAACCAATTGAACATGCTGTTGAAGTGATTTTAGAACTAAAAGCTCAAGGTTATCTTGTTGGGGTTGTTTCATCAAAAATAAAGTCAGCCATACACATGGGTATGGATCTGTTTGATATGAGAGAATTATTTGATGTGATTATTGGTTTGGATGATGTTAAAGATCATAAACCTTCTCCAGAAGGGATATTTACTGCTTGCAAACAACTTAACAAAGGTCATGATGCTGTTGTTTATATAGGGGATACTGCTATCGACATAAAAACAGGCAATGCAGCAGGTGTTTATACGATTGCTATGTTGACCAATACTTCACGAAAAGAAGAACTAGAGGCAGAAAATCCAAATGCATTTATCACTGATTTGCGTGAGATATTGAAGATTTTGAAGGAGGATGTTGAATGGACACGCTCTATGACGTAATCATTCTTGGTGCTGGTCCTGCAGGAATGACAGCAGGTATATATGCTGCAAGAGCAGGATTAAGTGCCATGATGTTAGAACCAGAAGCACCAGGTGGTAAGTTAGTAAAGACATATGAAATATGCAATTGGCCAGGAATCCAAAGTGTAACAGGAGTTGACTTAGCGATGTCTATGTTTGAACATGCACAAGCACAAGGAGTTCAATACCAATATGGGTATGTCGAAGATGTGATCAAGAAAGATAAAACTTTTGAAGTCGTTTGTCAAGATAATGTTTATTATGCTAAAACAGTCATCGTAGCGACTGGAACAGTTGAAAATAGATTAAATCTTGAAGGTGAAGAAAAACTTATTGGTCGAGGTGTTTCATTTTGTGCAGTTTGTGATGGTGCGTTTTATAAAGAACAAGTCGTTAGTGTAATTGGTGGTGGTAATTCAGCACTTGAAGAAGCTGTCTATTTAACACAGTTTGCATCAAAGGTATATGTGATTATTCGTCGAGATGTATTTAGAGCTGATCAAGCAGCGATTGATGTCGCAACACAAAATCCAAAAATTGAATTTATTAAGCTACATAAACCTGTGGCTTATCAAGTGAGCGATAACAAAATAAGTGGTTTAGTACTTGAGCATTCACAAACACATCAATCAAAAACGATACAAACAAACGCAGTGTTTCAATACATTGGTGCTAATCCAGCAACAAATATGGTGAAAAAATTAAACCTGCTAACTGAAGAAGGGTATATGATTGTTAACGATAAAATGGAAACAGAAATTCCAGGATTATATGGTGCAGGCGATGTATGCGAAAAACCTTTGCGTCAAATTGTGACAGCAACAGGGGATGGCGCAGTAGCTGCCCAACAAGCATTTCACTATATACAAAAATTAGAAACAAAGTAGAGAACATGGAAACATGTTTTCTTTTTGGTGTTATTGTGAAACGCCAGGCTCCGTGGTAGAATGTTGGTGAGAAGGTGTAAATGATGATTAAACAGAAAATTATTTTAGTTACAGGAATGTCAGGGGCAGGGAAAACAATTGCGATGGGCATTTTAGAGGATATGGGCTATCATGCTATTGATCAATTTCCACCACAGCTTATTCGCGATTTAATTCGTTTAGCAGTTGAAGAACAAGATCCAAGATTTGATAATCTTGCGATTGCAACCACTGCTTCAGATTTACAAGATTTTATTCGCCGGTTTCGCAACATTGACGCTGATGTGCGCATCCTTTATTTAGAGGCTGATGTTAAAACCTTGTTGGCACGCTATAAGTCAACAAGACGTACACATCCAATGTTACTTTCAAATAAAGCCAAAACATTAGAAGAAGCAATTGAAGTTGAAAAGTATATGTTTGAAGATGTTAAAGAAAAAGCATATTTTTCGGTAGATACATCTAAATTGACTGAAATTGAGTTGCGCAAAAAACTAAATGAGGTGTTTAAACTAACTTCAGAACCTGTTTTTACCATCAGTTTTATTTCATTTGGATATAAAAATGGGATTCCAATGGATTCTGATCTCATATTCGATGTACGTTTTTTAAAGAATCCTTTTTGGGATGAAGCATTAAAACACCAAACAGGTGAACAACAACCTGTCATTGATTATGTAATGAACCAACAACAAACACACGAGTATTTTGAGAAGTTATACGATTTTTTAAATTACTCATTTAAAGAATATGTAAAGGAAGGAAAAAATCACTTTACTGTAGCTATTGGGTGTACTGGTGGACAACATCGATCTGTCGTGACAGTGAATTGGTTGTTTGAGCAATTTAGTACACAGTACCATTGCTACAAACGTCATCGTGATATGAAATCAAACCATGGATAAGAAGAAAGTTGTTGTTATTGGCGGTGGTCGTGGCCAAGCAACGCTGCTAAGAGGTTTAAAACTAAATCCTAATATACATTTAACGAGTCTTGTGACGGTTGCTGATGATGGTGGAAGCACTGGTCGGTTAAGAAAGCAATTTGATATACCTGCCATGGGTGATATTCGTAATGTTATGATTGCAATGGCAGAATCAGAAACTTTGCTGTCTCGATTGATGAGTTATCGCTTTAAAGATGCTGCAAATTCAGAAATTGGTGGTCATAATCTTGGGAATCTAATCCTTACAGCAATGATTGAAAACAGTGGCAATTTTATGGAGTCGATTGGTACTATATCAAAAGTGTTAAATGTTAAAGGGGATATTGTTCCTTCATCATTACAAGTGATTACATTGTATGCACGGATGATGGATGGAACGATTGTAAAAGGTGAAACGAATATTCCCACAAAACGAAATCGCATTAAAGAAGTTTTCTATCAAGAACATGTGCGTGCTTCACGACAAGCCATTAATGCGATTAATCATGCAGATTTTATTATCTATGGGGTAGGATCACTCTATACAAGTATTTGTCCGAATTTAATTATCGAAGATCTTCAAGAAGCATTAGCAAAATCTTCGGCTAAAAAAATATATGTATGCAATGCGATGAGTCAAACAGGTGAGACGGATGGCTATAGTGTTGAAGATCATGTTCAAGCCATTTTAGAACATTCAAAAAATGATGTAGATGCTGTGGTGGTTGCCAATGATGTCATTCCATTGGACGTGTTATTACGTTATGAAAAAGAAGAAACTCATCCGATCATCATTACTGAAGAAACCCATCTTTATCCCATCATTGAAGCAAATTTGCTCGATTTTAAAGATGGATTAGTGACACATAATCCTGATAAAGTTGCGAAGTTGCTTGACCAAACGTTTTTTAAGGAGTGATTGAGTGTCATATACTACTGAAGTAAAATCAGAAATTAGTCAAAATGAATTAAAGAACTGTTGTATAAGAGCCCAGCTTGCTGCATTATTGCAATGCGATGCAACATTGACGATTAGCAATCAACAATGGCAGTTGCATTTTAAAACTGAAAATCCAACAACAGCGAAACGTTTTTGGGTGCTTTTAAAGCGGCGTTACAACTTAACTCCTGAGCTAGCGATACTTAAAAAAGTAAAATTAAAGAAAAATCACACATATATTGTTTTGATTAAAAGTGAAGTAAAAGAAATACTAGCGGATTTACATCTTTATGATCAGCATGGTTTTGCTGATCATGTTGCAAAAGAAGTTGTTAAGAAAGAATGCTGTGCAAGAGCTTATCTGGCAGGCGCTTTTTTAGCTAGTGGGAGTGTGAATTCTCCAATCAATAGTAATTATCATTTAGAAATAGCTGTTAGTGAAGTTGCGTTAGCGAAGTTTATTCAACGTTTGATGAAACGGTTTGATCTTCCAGGCAAGATCATTCAACGTCGTACACAACAAGTGGTTTACATCAAAGCATCAGATAAAATATCAGATTTCTTAAGAGCCATTGCATCGTATGAAGCGGTTATGAAATTTGAAGATATTCGAATTCAACGCGACTTTAAAAACTCTTTAACACGTTTGGATAATTGTGAGGTTGCCAATGAAATGAAAACATTAAAAGCCGCAACTGAGCAAATTGAAGATATAGAGTACTTGCAACAGCATGATATTTTTGAAATGTTGGATGATAAACTAAAAGAAGTTGCACGACTGCGACAACTTAATCCTGAAGCGAGTCTTAACGAATTAAGTGAGATATATCAGTCACAAACAGGCAATCGTATGAGCAAATCAGGGATGAAACATCGATTTAACAAAATAGCACTTAAAGCAAATCAACATAAAGATATAATTAACCGTCGTGATAATGTTGACTAAATCCATTAATTTAACTACAATAAAGGAAAATGGGGAAGGGGTAGCGATAATGGCCAAAATACAAGCCAACGGTCCAGTAGAGCAAGCATTTGGACAACGCATTCGTCAATTGAGAAAAGAGAAGAAGTATACTCAAGGGGAATTGGCGGCAATTAGCGGATTGCATCGCAATTATATTTCAGACACTGAACGTGGAAGACGAAATATATCATTGCTTTGTATGTCAAAATTAGCAAAAGGTTTAGAATGTGAAATAAAAGACTTCTTTGAGTAGTCTTTTTTTCTATCTTGTGTGTGTTGTCGTGCTATAATGGTTGCGGTGATTATATGCGTTTGATACAGTTTTTATTATCTTCTATTTTATTAATTTGGCTTTTGATTGTTGCTTGGCCACTTTTTCTAGTTTTAGCAATTATCCTGATTTATGCATGGTGGCGTTTTGTAAAAAGCATCCGCATCATGAAACAGGAAGTATTCAAAGATGAACAAGTAATCCCTCCAACCATTTCAGCCAATGATGTGTTTGATGCAGAATATAAAGAGAAAGATATTCCCAATGATTGAATCTGATTTTAGTGTTGTCACATTTGATGATATACCACTATTAACTCATTATTTAAATAGAGCAAAATACCAAGAAAGTAACCATAACATTATCAATATGTTTATGTGGCAAACGATGTTTCCACTGTTTAAATTTGTTAGTGATGATTATATATTATTGTTAGGAAAGCACAAAGAGTTGCTTTTTTTGTACATGCCACTTTGTGAGTTACAACATGTTGAAAAAGCATTGTTAGATGGTCAGGGGTTATTTAAGCAAGCAAATCTTCCCTTTGTTTTGAGCACGTTCACTCGTAAAATGAAATCAAAAACATTAAACTTGTTCCCTCATATGCATGTCTGTACAGCACGTGATGGTTATGATTATGTGTATGATCGTGAGAAGATTGTTACTTTATCAGGTAAAAAGCATCAAAAACGAAGAAATTTATTAAACAAGTTTATCAAAGAGTATCAAAATCGCGTGCAAATTGTTCCGATTTATTCAGTAATTAAAGAGGCCATCACTTTTTTTCAAGCATCGTATGAAGAGACCAATGATGATTATTTGATTCATGAACGAACTGGAATCGTGCATATATTAACTCATCTAGATTTGTTTGATTGTCAAGGAGCAGCACTATTAATTGATCGACAAGTAAAAGGTTTTTTAATCACTAGCCTTTTAGATCAAGACATGGTACAGATTAATATTGAAAAAGCGGATAAAGCAATACCGGGTATTTTCCAATATATGGAAAGTGAGTATTTCAAATTGTTCTATCCCGATGTAAAATATATTAATAAAGAGGACGATATGGGATACTTGAATTTGCGTAAAGCAAAAATGGCTTCTAAACCCGTTAAGCTGATTGCAAAGTATCGTCTATGCGATGAGGTTAGTGATGCTTGTAAAAGCCAATGTAGCGGATAAAACAAATATTTATCACATTTGGAAACAATTGTATTCACATGATGATGGTGGATCGATAGACTTTTTCTTTGAGCACTATTATGATGAATGTCAGACATACTTAATCAAAGAAAATGATGAAATCATCTCTGGTGTTTGTGTTTTTCACCATCCAATCCATTTGATGAATCGCATCTTAGAAGTATCATATTTAGTTGGAATTTTCACTATAGAGTCTCACCAGCAACAAGGTTATATGAAGAAGCTACTGCATCAGGTGTTGGATGTTGAATCACATCAAACCTTGATGACTTTCTTAATGGCGTATCAACCTAAAGTATATCAATCATTTGGTTTTAAACCATTGGTAGACCATCAAATAGTGAGTCTTAGTGGTTCTATGATCTCACCTGTTTCAACTATGAACATCACCTATCAGGTGAGTAGTGAGCAACTGCTGAGCGTGTATCGTCGATTTATGAGTTATTTTGATGGTTACAAAGCGAGAACAACACAAGATTTCGATAGTTTAAAACTTGATATGCAAGCACAACATGGTAAAGTTGTTGGCTATGTAGAAAAAGATAATTTGTTAGGCTATATGGCCTATATTCTTCATGACCAACAGATTGAAATACTAGAGATTACTTATTTTGATGTAGACACATTGATGCGATTGCTATATTTTGCCTCTAATATTAATCAATCGATTAAAGTGCATATCTCTGCACAAGAAAGATGGGAACGAATATTTCCTAAAGCAAATATTGATATTAAGCCATTCTTATATGCACGTGTTAACGATATCGAATTATTCAATGACTGTTACAACTCATCGGTGTTGTCTGTGAGTGAAATCAAAAATCTTGTGAAGAAACCTTTATTTTTTAATGAATATCAGTGACGTTTTCAACGCTTGATAAATGCTTCACAATTGACAGAAGCCTATTTCGCCTCTATAATTAGATTTGTCAAAAGGAGGAAAATTATGACAGTAAAAGTAGCAATCAACGGATTTGGACGTATTGGTCGTTTAGCATTCCGTTACATGTTTGGATCCAGTGAATTTGATATTGTAGCAATTAATGATTTGACTGATTCAAAAACATTAGCACATCTATTAAAATACGATTCAGCACAAGGTCCTTATGGTAAAGAAGTTTTATCAAATGAGACAGGCATTGTGGTTGAAGGCAAAGAAACAAAAGTATTTGCAGAGAAAAATCCTGCAGATTTACCTTGGAAAGAATTAGGTGTTGATGTCGTTTTAGAATGTACAGGATTTTTCACCAGTGATGAAAAAGCGCAAGCACACATTGATGCTGGTGCTCGTAAAGTAATCATTTCTGCGCCTGCAACAGGTAATGTTAAATCAGTAGTATTCAATGTTAACCATGACATTTTAGATGGATCTGAAACCATTATTTCTTGTGCAAGTTGTACAACAAACTGCTTAGCGCCTATGGCGAAAGTAGTGAATGATAGTTTTGGTATCGTAACAGGTACTATGACCACAATTCATGCATACACAAATGACCAAAACACATTAGATTCTCCACACAAAAAAGATTTACGTCGTGCGCGTGCAGCCGCGGCTAATATCGTTCCTAACACAACAGGAGCTGCAAAAGCGATTGGTTTAGTTATTCCTGAGTTAAAAGGAAAACTAGATGGTGGTGCTCAACGTGTTCCTGTAATCACTGGTTCTTTAACAGAATTAGTAGTTGTCGTTGAAAAAGAAACAACAGCAGATGCAGTTAATGCAGCAATGAAAGCAGCAACTAATGAGTCTTATGGCTATACAGAAGATCCAATTGTATCCTCAGATGTTATTGGAACAGCTTTCGGATCATTATTTGATGCAACACAAACAAAAGTTACTACACTTAATGGTATTACATTAGTTAAAGTGGCAGCATGGTATGATAATGAAGCTTCCTATACTTATCAATTAGTACGGACAGCAGCATATATTGCTTCAAAATTCTAAAGAACAGGACCTTTGGGTCCTTTTTTTTTAGGTTAAAGACACAAATGTGATAAAATAATGTAAGAAAAAGGGTGTATTTTATGAATGTAATCGATATTCAGCATTTAACAAAATATTATGGGAAAAATCGAGGCATTGAAGATGTTTCATTCAGTGTGAAAGAACATGAAATATTTGGTTTTATTGGTCCTAATGGTGCTGGTAAATCAACTACAATTCGAACATTATTGGGACTCATTTTTCCAACATCTGGTCATGCAACCATTTTTGGAAAAGATGTGGTACAAGAAGGTCATCGAATAAGAGAAGCAATTGGTTATTTACCTTCTGAGGTGTTCTACTATGAAAAAATGAAGGTTATTGAATTACTTAAGTATTCATCATCATTTTTTAAAGGTGATCATACTCAACGCATGCATGAACTTGCAGATATCATGGAATTAGACTTAAATCGCCGTATTGAAGACTTGTCTTTTGGTAATAAAAAGAAAGTTGGTATTGTTCAAGGGTTGTTGCATAAGCCGGAATTGATTATTTTGGATGAACCAACCAGTGGGTTAGATCCGCTGATGCAACAAAAGTTTTTTAAACTAATTGAAAAAGAAAATAAAGAAGGAACAACAGTACTATTTTCATCTCACATTCTTTCTGAAGTGCAGCATTTGTGTCATCGTGTGGCTATTATTAAAGAAGGTAGCATTGTGGATATTCAAGATGTTAAAACACTTAGAGAAAATACATATAAAAAGGTTCAAATAAAGACCAAATCATGGAATAAATCATATCTAGAACAACTTGAAATTGCTGATTTTCAGCAGTTTAATGGGCAAGTAAGTTTTGTTTATAAGGGTGATGCACAGGCATTACTGTCTGTTTTAAGAAAAATACCATTAACAGATGTTTTAATTCAAGAGCCAACGCTAGAAGAAATCTTCTTGCATTATTATCAATAGGTGCGATATGACAATATTTAATTTTGAAGTAAAGAAAAACTTAAAATCGAATATGTTATGGATTTTAGGGATTTTGATTTTTATGATCATCATGATGGCGTTTTATCCTGTGATTTCAAAAGAACAAGAATTGATGGACATGATTTTAACGTATTATCCACCAGAGCTATTGAAGGCATTTGGTTTATCAAATGTGCAATCGTTTGCTACGATTAAAGGATACTTGCCCTTTATTTTTGTTTTTTTACAGTTAATGTTAGCGATTTATGCATCGGTCCTTGGATTTAGTACATTAACACTAGAAGAAAGTGAGCGTACCGCTGACTTTCTATTAACAAAACCTGTGAGTCGAACGAAAATTTTTGTTTTAAAGTTAGCTTCTGCTATGAGTGGGTTATTATTGATTTCAATCATGACCATTGTGTCGATTGTTTTTTCAATTATGATATTTGCTACTGATGAAACAATTGATTACTCAGTGATGGTATGGTTGTATGTGAGTGTGCCATTGTTTCAATTGTTGTTTTTCTCTGTCGGGCTGTTTATTTCAATGACACTAAAGCGTGTTCGCTCTGTGCTCGGTTTAGCCATGGGGTTATCTTTTGCATCATATGGTATATACTCGATTAAGGAGATTATTGATGTTGATTGGATGGGAGTTTTTACACCTTTTCACTATTTTGAAGCAGCATTAATCATCAAAGAAGGTGGGCTAAATGGCTTGTTTTTAGGATTGAGTATTCTAATCATCACGATTTGTATGATTGGTAGTTATCGGCTATATATAAAAAGAAACATAGCTTTGTATTGAGGGTGAATGATGAACATTATCAAACAAGAATTCAAACAAAATTTTAAATCATGGCTTATTTGGTTTGTATCACTTTCTGTTTTTGTTACGATTATGATGCTAGAGTTTTCTGCTTATAAAGATAATCCAGAATTATTAGCTGTCTTAGATGCATTTCCTAAAGAAATGCTAGAAGCATTTGGATTAAATAGCGCAAGTTTAACGACAGTTAGTGGATTTGTTAGTGTGAGTATGCTATATATGCAATTAATGGCTGGCATTTATGCCATTATGCTTGGAGCAAATCAACTCGCAAAAGAAAGAAAAAGCAAGACGTCAGAATTCATTTTCGTGATGCCTGTCAAACGAGAGGTGTTATTATCATATAAGTGGATTGTAGGGCTTATTTATTGTGGATTAATGAGCATTTCTATTCATGGGATTATGATTGTTTCAACACTTAGATATGAACCAGAGGTATCCTTTTATCAATACATTAGCTTGTCAATATTGGCTATGTTTATTTTGCTGAGTTTGTTTATGTCCTTAGGATTACTGTTAGCAAGTGTTTTATTACGACCTAAATTATCTTTGATGATTGGACCGATTATTGTATTTGTGATGTACATCATGTCAGTGATGATTGGATTGGTAGAGGCATTGTCTTGGCTACGCTATTTGACACCATTTGAATACTTTGACCCGAGTGTTCTTTTATCGAGTATGTCCATTTCATGGGAGTACACCTCATTAAGTTTGGTATTCATGTTAGTTGCAATAATCATGACAATGGTTGCGTATCATAAAAAGGATATTCCAGTATGAAGAAAATAATTGATTTATCACATACCATATCGAATCAATCACCTGTTTATCCTGGTGATCAACCTGTGGTGATTGAAACAGTCAAACACTTTAATAAGGATGGATACCATTTAAGTAAGGTGACTTGCAGCATGCATGTGGGTACTCACATTGATGCACCCAAACACTTAAGTGCTTCAACAACAACCATGGATCAGTTTGATTTGGATGTTGGTATTGGTCGAGGTGTTGTGTTGGATGTAAGAGGGCAGCGTGAAATCATCATTAATCAACAACAACTTAATCAGATTGATAAAAATGATATTGTCCTTTTATACACAGGTTGGGATCAGTATTACCATAACAATCAATATGTAAAGCATCCTGTACTATCATTTCAAAGTGCGCAAGCGCTTTTAAAGAAAGAAATTGCCATGTTAGGGATGGATATGCCATCGCCTGATCAATATCCCTTTGACATCCATCATTTGTTATTGACACATGATATTTGGTTGATTGAAAATATGACTAACCTTAAATACATAAAAGATTGTATGTGTCATATTTATGCGATCCCAATTAAAATTGAAGCTGAAGCCGCATTAGCCAGAGTGTTTGCTGTAGTATTCGATCAATAAATAAGATAAAATAGTGACGTTAATGCATGATACTATGTTAGAAAAGGAGACAAACATGCAACTCTATAACTCATATTCGCAACAATTAGAGACTTTTACATCAATCAAACCCAAACAGGTGAGCATGTATGTCTGTGGTCCAACAGTATACAATCATGCTCATATAGGTAATGCACGTCCGTTGGTTGTGTTTGATACGTTAAGACGTGTTTTTGAACAACTTGGTTATCAAGTAAAATATGTATCGAATTATACGGATGTTGATGATCGGATAATCAATCAAGCAATCCAAGAGAATAAATCAGAATTGGAGATTTCATCGTATTATATTGAACAGTACGAACACATTCGATATCAATTAAACTGCAAACCATTAACTAATGTGGTTAAAGTAACTGAAACCATGGAAGAAATAATTGATTTTATTGATGAGTTGATTAAAAAAGGAAAAGCTTATCAAGTGGATAAAGACGTGTACTTTAAAATTGATGAAATCAAACATTATGGACAACTTTCAAATCAGAATGTTGACGATTTAATTGTAGGATCACGAGTAAGTGAGAATGAAAAGAAATTGAATCCTTTGGATTTTACATTATGGAAAAAAACGGATAAGGGTATTTCCTGGGAAAGTAATTTTGGTAAGGGTCGTCCTGGTTGGCATACAGAATGTGTGGTTATGATTCAAGAGCAGTTTCAACATGAGCGAATTGATATTCATGGTGGTGGTATGGATTTGAAGTTTCCTCATCACGAAAATGAAATTGCACAATGTGAAGCTTTGTATCATCACAACATTGCGAATTGGTGGGTTCATAATGGCATGTTGAATATTGATGGTGAAAAGATGAGTAAATCACTTGGCAATGTGGTCTGGGCAAAAGATTTTATTGAGAAGTTAGGTGGTGATGTGGTTCGTTGGCTACTTTTATCTGCACACTATCGAGCACCTATCAACATCTCACAAGCAACCATCACGCAAGCACAGCAAGAAGTAAGTAAAGTAAAACGTGCTCTAATGAGTGGGCAAATATATTTAGCTAGACAATCCTTTGATGGTGTTGTCGATGATGATCAAGAGTTATTAGACAGTTTTATGGATGCGATGGGTGATGATCTTAATACTCAAAATGCATTTAAAGTTATATTTGATGCAATCAAACAACTCAATCAAGATTTAAGGCAAAATAAAGATAAATTAGACGTGATAGCTCGTGATATTCAAACAGTAAAAACGATGCTTAATGTATTGGGGATTGACTATATCGATGTTGAGTTATCTAGTGAGGATATTGAATTGTTCAACCAATGGGAACAAGCCAAAGCTAACAAGGATTTTGATTTAGCCGATACTTATCGTTTGAAGCTTATCAAGAAGGATCTTCTCTAATGAATGGAGCTGTTCTGGCATTTATTGGTGATGCAGTCATGGCTTTACATGTAAAAACATACTTAGTATCCAATGGGTATACAAAAAGCAAACAGTTACAGCAATTGAGTGAATTGTTTTTAAGTGCTAAAGCACAAGCGGATTTTGCTAAGCATTGTTTAGAACATGATTTGTTTGATGAAACAATGCTGGATATTTTTTATAGAGGTCGTAATCATAAGTCAAATACAATTCCTAAAAATAGCGATGTCACAACCTATCGCATGGCAACAGGGCTAGAAGCGGTATGGGGGTACTTCTATTCAAACCAAGAAACGTTGGCACTAGAAGAAATTTGGGAAACATATAAGACGTTTATCAAGGAGAAACATGAAACAATATCTTTACGGTAAACAACCTGTGTTAATGAGGTTGCAGCGGGAGCAAGTAAGTCATCTTTATTTACTAGAAGACGCACCTTTTAAGGAAGCGATTGGACTGGCTAAACAAAAGAGCATTCCAATTACTTATTGTTCACGTAAAAAACTTGATCAAATGGTTAAAGGTAATCATCAAGGTGTGGTTGCTGAGATTGATGCGTATCAAACTGTTGAAGTAGAGGACATACTAAATGCGATCCCACAAGATACACAAGGATTAATCATCATGGTTGATGGTGTAAGTGATCCTCATAATCTTGGTGCAATCATGCGAACTGCAGATGCTGTTGGAGCTCACGGTATCATCATAAAAAAACATAATGCGGTGGGATTGACAGGTGTTGTTGCAAAGGTTTCAGCTGGTGCGATTGAGCATATCAAAGTGGCCGTTGTCACAAATCTAACAAACACAGCAAACCTTCTTAAAGATCAAGGTTATTGGATTATTGGTACCGATATGACAAATGCAACTCATTATCGTGATGTGGACTACACCATCAAGACAGTCATTGTTGTTGGATCTGAAGGAGAAGGTATTTCAAGGCTTCTAAAACAACAATGTGATCATATGGTGTATTTGCCGATGGTTGGAACAGTGAGTTCACTTAATGTTTCAGTTGCCACAGCAGTACTTCTGTATGAGGTATTACATCAAAGACAGGTTCAATTTATCGTTAGATAGGATTTGCTATGCAAACTTACATGGATGAGAATGAACTGCTTTATCTGTATCGTCAAAATGATGATGAAGCAACAAATCTGCTAATGGAGCAGTATTATCGTCTTGTGTGGTCAATTGTGTTTCGATTTAAAGGAGCCATGGACCACATGGGCATCAATAAAGATGATTTATTTCAAGAAGGTATGTGTGGTTTAATGGAAGCAATTGAGTGCTATCGTGATGAACTCGCTGTGCCTTTTAAAAACTTTGCCTGTTTATGTATTGAGCGACAAATTCGTTCGCTAATTCGTAAATACAAAGGCCAGAGTTACTCTTTGATTCATAGTAGTTTGCCACTGGATAAGGTAATATCAGAAGATGATCATCTATTGGTGATGGATACCATTGCAAGTCGTGATTCTGAATCAGACCCTGTTTGGCAATTCTACTACAAAGAAAGTTGTGATTTTCTTGCAAAAACAACACAACAATTGAATCAGCTTGAAAAGAAGGTGCTGTATCTAAGATATTTAGGATATACTTACAATGAAATTGCAAAAACATGTGATTGTAACTTCAAAGCTGTCGATAATACATTGCAAAAAATAAAACGTAAAATAATGCCTTTGTTTGACTAGCAATACGCTTTATGATAAAGTAATTAAGCAATGAAAGCGGGTCGATACTATGGCTGAAAAAAGTGATAAAGTCATCTTGGTTTGCACCGTGTGTTTATCAAGAAATTATTCGACAACACGTAATAAAAAAACTAAGATAGAACGATTAGAACTAAGAAAATTTTGTAAACGATGCAATGAGCATACGTTGCATAAGGAAACTAAATAGGAGGCAGTACATGACAAAGTGGTTTAGTTTAAGTGGCATATCAACGGAAGTAAAGCGTATCCGTTGGCCTAAGGGTGATGAAATGGTGAAGAATTCATTCACTGTTATCATGTTTACTGTACTTTTTGGTATTTACTTTGTAATTGCTGAAACTTTTGTTGCTTTCTTTCTTCGTATGATAGGAGTTTAATATGTCAGAAGAAAAAAGATGGTATGTTGTCAATACGTATGCAGGACATGAGAATCGTGTAAAAGATAATCTTCAACGTCGAGTTGAAACAATGGGTCTTGAAGACAACTTGTTTCGTATTTTAGTTGCTGAAGAAGTTGAAATTGAAATTAAAAACAGTAAACGAGTAGAAAAGATGAAAAATTTATTTCCAGGTTACTTGTTTGTTGAAATGATTATGACAGATGAAGCATGGTATATTGTACGTAATACACCAGGTGTCACTGGCTTTATTGGATCAAGTGGTGGAGGGGCAAAGCCGTTTCCAGTATCACCTGAAGAGATTGAATCTATTTTACAGCGTATGGGATTAAGTGATCGCAAGATTGTCGTTGACTTTAAAGTTGGCGATACTGTTAAAATCACAAATGGTCCATTTAGCGGAATTGAGGGTCGCATTGACACAATGAATGATGATTCCCAAACTGCCATGGTACTCACGATTTTATTTGGTCGTGAAACACCAACAGAAATTGCTTATTTAGATTTAGAGAAAATTTCATAACAAAATGTAGCCTTGTGATAATAATTGCGAGGCTTTTTTTAGAGCTTAAAGTTGACTTGGCTTTTTGTGTTAAAACAGTCAATGCTGTGATAATAACATGCTGTGAGAATAAGTTGACGTGAAACAGGTTATATTGTAAGATAAATAAGCCTAATGATGGCCGTGAGGTGGAAGGATGTGCAACCATCCATTGACCACAACACAAATAGAAAGATGAGGAATGTTTGTGAGTAAGAAAGTTGCAAGAATCGTCAAGCTTCAATTCCCTGCGGGAGGAGCTAGACCAGGTCCAGCTTTAGCTGGCGTTGGCATTAACATGCCACAATTCTGTAGTGCATTTAATGATGCTACTAGAGATCGTGCTGGTGATATTGTACCAGTTGTGATCACTGTTTATGATGACAAAGGATTTAACTTTGAATTAAAAACGACACCAGCTGCTGTTTTATTAAAAAGAGCTGCAGGTGTAAAAAGTGGGGCTGCGACGCCACACAACCAAACAGTTGGTAAAATCACAGCAGACCAATTAAAAGAAATTGCTGAATATAAGATGCCTGATTTGAATGCAGATGATATTGATGCAGCAATGAAAATTGTTGCTGGTACTGCAAGAAATATGGGAATCAAAATAGAAGGGTACGGTGAGTAATTATGGCAAAACATGGAAAAAACTATGTGGCGGCAAAAGCAAAAGTTGACCGTACAAAAACATATCCTGTAACAGAAGCAATTACGTTAGCCAAAGAATTAAACTTTGTTAAATTTGATAGCACAGTGGAAATTGCTTTCCGCTTAAATGTAAATCCACGTCATGCTGATCAACAAATTCGTGGTGCAATGGTGCTTCCTAATGGAACTGGTAAAAGCCAAAAAGTATTGGTAATTACACAAGGACCAAAAGAACAAGAAGCAATTGATGCAAAAGCTGACTTTGTTGGTGGTGCTGATATGATTGAGAAAATTAAAAAAGGATGGTTTGACTTTGATATCATTGTTGCAACACCTGACATGATGGGTGAACTTGGTAAAATCGGTAAAATCTTAGGTCCAAAAGGATTGATGCCTAATCCAAAAACAGGAACAGTGACAATGGAAGTTGCAAAAGCAGTAGAAGAAATTAAAAAAGGTAAAGTTCAATACCGTGTTGATAAAGAAGGTAATATCCATGTTATGATTGGAAAACTTTCATTCACTGATGAGCAATTAGAAGAAAACTTCAAAGCTATCTATGATGTAATCTTAAAAGCTCGTCCAGCAACAGTAAAAGGAACTTATGTAAAAAACCTAGTCCTATCGACAACGATGGGTCCTGGAATTCATGTCACAGTAGAATAAATTAATAAATAAAATAATAAAAGATAAGAACCGTGGTTGCACACGGTTTTTTATTTATAATATAAAGTAATTGACAATAGTATGTGCCATACAGTATAATGTGATCAACAGGTGGTGATAACATGGAAAACCTTGATCATATGTTAGAGGGGTTAGTATTAGAACTTAGGCGTGGTGCATTGATTCTTTGTGTTTTAAGTCAATTGTCTCATAAGGAATATGGATATTCCTTAATCAACAAACTACAAGAAAAAGGATTTACTGTTGAAGCTGGAACGTTATACCCTTTACTTAGACGTTTGGAAAAACAAGAGATACTAGAGAGTAGTTGGGATCTTGTTGAAAATCGTCCAAGGCGGTACTATCAAATCAGTTTGATGGGAAAACGTTTGTATAAACAACTAAAAAAAGAATATTTAGACCTAAATCAAGTCGTTAAAGGATTATTAGAAAGTGAGGATCAATCATGAATCGTATTGAGATTTACGTCAGTGAATGTGTTAAACATTTACCAAAAAAACATCGCAAAGATGTCGCATTAGAACTACAAAGTGAAATCACTACAATGGTTGAAGAAAGTGAACAATCAGGATTAGAGAAAACTAAAGCAGTAGAACAAGTTTTAACAGAGATGGGAGACCCGAAAAAGTTAGCTGATCAATACTTAAATCGGAAAGCATATCTCATTGGACCAATGTACTTTCCAACATACATTCGTTTACTAAAAGTTGTCATGATGGCTGTTTTTATTGGATTAACTGTGGCATATGCTGTTGGAGTTGTATTTAATAATGACATCACAGTGATGGGTTTTATAGAGTATCTTGCTGGTCTATTTAATGCAGAGATGCAAGTGCTGGCATGGATTACAGTGATTTTTGCACTCATTGAAAAAAGCGAAAAACCTTTGGTTGAAAAAGTAGATGTTGAAACATGGACTGTTAAAGACTTGCCTAAATCAATTGATCAAAAGCAGAAATCTGAGCGTATTGAAGGTATTGCAGGATTAGTCTTTGTTACCATATTACTAATTCTATTCAATTTTGAATTTGATCTACTAGGTGTTTACATATTTAGTAATGGCCAATTAAGTGATTTAGTTCCTATCTTTAGAGTTGATACAATCAATCAATGGTTGCCTTGGTTTAATGTAATATTTGCATTATCCATTATCAGTAACATTATCAAAGCAGCAAGTATTCATCGTTCCAAAAATATGGAATACTTCTTGGTGACTCTCAGTTGTGTTTCATTAGCAGTCTTTATTTGGGTTGTTTACAGTTTTGATTTATTTAATCCAAGTCTAGCAGAAGTGGTTGCTCCAAATAATCAAGCTTTTGAAAGTATGTGGCAAGGTTTAACAGGAAGTGTCATTTGGGTAGTTGCAATCATTGTACTTGTTGATATCTTTATAAGAGTCTATAAATTGCTTAAAGTTTAGCACCTTAGGGTGCTTTTTTTATTACCATGTGACATAATCACTTTCCAATACTTAGGACATTAAGATTTTCAAACAAAAAACAGCACCTTCAGGTGCTTCTTTTTATTGACATTGATTTGTGATGTGATAAGATAGTTGTGCTATCAATATCCCTAAGACAGCAACGGCCATGTGCTTAATAATGTTGCCGAGGAAAAGAAATAAACTCTTTTACTCGTGCTTAGGCATGAGTTTTATATTTTATGGATATTGTTGCTTATTAAAAAGGAGGAACAAACCATGAACCATTCGGTTTTAGAAGCAAAAAAAGCGTTGGTTAATGAGATTTCTGCGAAATTTACAGAATCCATATCAACCGTTGTTGTGGAATACCGTGGGTTAAGTGTTGCTCAAATGACGACATTACGTCGTCAACTAAAAGATGAAGGCATTGAGTTGAAGATTTATAAAAACAAAATGGCTTCACGAGCAGCAGAAGCAGCTGGTTATAATGACTTGTCTGCTGATTTAACTGGACCAAACGCACTTGCTTTTGGAAAAGATGCGGTTGCACCAAGCAGAATCTTAGCGCAATTTGCAAAGAAGAACAAAGCGTTGGTACTAAAAAGTGGAATTGTTGAAGGCAAAGTTGTCGATGCAGACATGATCAAAGAGCTCTCAACATTACCAAATCGCGATGGCATGATTTCAATGATACTTGGATTATTCCAAGCACCAATTAGAAATTTTGCTTATGCTGTATCACAAGTGGCTGAAACAAGAAATGAAGAAGCACCTGTGGTTGAAGCAAAAGAAGAAGTAGCTGCAAAAGAAGCACCAGCAGCAGAAACAGCCAGTGAGGCTGAAGTTGTAGAAGCAAAAGAAGAAGTAGCTGCAAAAGAAGCACCAGCAGCAGAAACAGCCAGTGAGGCTGAAGTTGTAGAAGCAAAAGAAGAAGTAACTAAAGAAGAAGAAACAAAAACGGAGGATCAATAAATGGCGAAAATTACATCTGAAGAACTCATTTCCTCATTAAAGGAAATGACAATCTTAGAATTAAATGAATTAGTAAAAGCAATAGAAGAAGAGTTTGGCGTAAGTGCTGCTGCACCTGTTGGTGTTGCTGCTGCACCTGTTGAAGCAGAAGTTGAGATTAGCGAAGTTAGCGTTATTCTTAAAGCACCTGGACAAAGTAAAGTTGCAGTTATTAAAGTTGTACGTGAAATCACAGGTTTAGGTTTAGTTGAAGCAAAAGGTTTAGTTGACAAAGCTCCAATTCCAATTAAAGAAAACATTAAACCAGAAGAAGCGAACGAAATCAAAGAAAAACTAATTGAAGCTGGCGCTGAAGTCGAAGTTAAATAGCAACTACCTTTCTAGTAGCAACCTTGTTGCGATAGAGGAGGTGTTGTATGACGCATTATTTTATCAATGACCCAAATCTAAAACACAACCGGAAGCAGATCGTATTCCGGTTTTTGGGCGTTGATTTTGTGTTTGAAAGTGATGCCGGTGTCTTTTCAAAAGATCATGTTGATCCAGGCACTGAGCGTTTGCTTTCTCACATTGTTGATGCACCAGTCAATCAATCATTTCTAGACTTTGGCTGTGGTTATGGTGTGGTTGGTTGTGTTGTTAAAGCGTTATTTTCTAATTGTGCTGTGGTTGCAAGTGATATCAATCAACGTGCAATTGAACTGACACAAAAAAACGCAGAAATAAATAAGGTTGCAATTACAACAATCTTATCGGATGGGTTTGAAATGATTCATCAGCAATTTGATACCATTGGATTTAATCCACCAATTAAAGTTGGAAAAGTTAAAATGTATGATTTGTTAACACAATGTCATCAACATTTAACAACAAATGGGGTTTTATGGCTCGTGATTCGCAAAGATCAAGGAGCTAAAAGTGCAATGAGTTATTTATCGACATTATTTAAGTCAGTAATAATCAAGGAAAAGTACAAAGGATTTTGGATTTTGTCTTGTAAAAAAAGTTGACAATATTGATAATATTTGATAATATAATAAATTGCAGAATAATACGAAAATTTTAGCAAGCATACCGCCTTTTTGGCGTTTAAAGAATAGGGAAAGGAAGACATGCATGAAGAAAAACCAATCTTATAAGCTGTCGAAATTTGGAAATAAAGCAGTTCGACGCGACTACTCGAAAGTTAGTGGAGAACTCGACCTTCCCAATTTAGTAGAAATACAGACGGATTCCTTTAAATGGTTCCAACAAGAAGGGATAAAAGAAGTCTTTGACGAGATTTATCCAATCATGAACTATAGTGAGTCCATTAAATTGGAATTTATTAATTATGACTTTGGTGTTCCAAAATATGATGTATTGGAATGCAAGATTAGAGAAGCGAACTACGCGGCTCCATTGAAAGCAAAAATGAAGCTTTCTATTCTAGATTCTCAAACCGGTGAGGTCATTGAGAAATTCGAGGATGTATTTTTGGGTGATTTCCCATTAATGAGTGAATCAGGGACATTTATTGTCAATGGTGCAGAACGTGTCATTGTATCTCAAATTGTGCGATCTCCAGGAGCGTACTATGAAATTGTTCCTGAAGATAAAGGACAGAAAGATGTTTATCAATCCGAGTTGATTCCTAGTAGAGGAACTTGGCTTGAATTGTTGAGTGATTCAAAAAAGCAAGCGCTTGGCCGAATCATCAACATGCGTGTGGATCGAAAACGTAAGATTCTATCCTCCGTATTACTAAAAGCAATTGGATTATCATTGGACTTTGCCAAAGGCGAAGATGCTTTAGAGACTGGTGATTTCAAACGTTTCTTAGAAGCGATGAATTTACCTGTATTAGAAGATGTTGAAGTCATCAATGAACCAAGAGAATTCTTGAATAATTATATATTATTATATAATGCGTTATTTGGTAATTATGAAGAAATCACCAATACACTCGTTGCAGATAAAATCAAAACAACACAAGAAGCATTGTTGTCGGTGTATGAAAATCAAAGATCAGATGAAGTTGCCACTTACGATGGTGCTGTTAACTTGATGAATGCAAAGTTCTTTGACCATAGACGCTATGATTTAACAAAAGCTGGACGCTATAAATTAAAGAAAAAGCTATCAGCGGGTGCTCGTATTGAGAGTACACGTTTGGCTATGGATGTTTGTGATCATGATGGAAAAGTAGTTTATCCATCTGGAACATTCATTAAACGTAAAGAACGCGATGAATTAAGATCTGTGTTAAACACAGGTGTTTATATGCAAGCATTTCCAATTAATCACTTATTTGCCCATCCTGATGTCGTTGAAGTGTCAACGAACATGAATTTAGCAATATTGGGTCGTGTGGTTGCAAAAGATTTTGAACACGATGGCATCACATATCATGCTGGTCGTGTTTTAGATCGTCAAGATGTAAAGGTCTTGAGTAGTGTTGATCAATTAATTTCAATCTATGCAGGTGTTATTGCAAAAGAAGTGAAGCTAAACACTGAAAATGCACGTGCAACATTGAATTATGGTCAACGTTTGTACACACTTGGACGTATTGTTGTTGATGGTGAAGCATTTGTTGTGGATAAAAAAGAAGTGGTTAAACCATATATTTACAAAGTAGAGTCCAACAGCAAACAAACATTAACGATTAAACAAGAAGACGCACTTGTAAAAGCAACAGCAACCAAAGATGTATCAGTTTGGCTTATTGGTGCTGCCCTTCAAGAAATCTATGTTGTGCCAGAAAAAGCAAGCACAGCTGTTAAAGTGATTGGATTAGATCCACTAAGCCAAGCGAAAACCGTGACGGTTTCGGATATGATTGCATCTTATGACTATCTATTAAATCTATTTGATGGTGTTGGTGATGTTGATGATATCGACCAATTAGGTAATCGTCGCATTCGTACGGTCGGTGAATTGATTCAAAACCAATTTAGAATTGGTTTATCAAGAATGGAACGTGTGGTTAAGGAAAGAATGTCAATTACTGAAACAGCGCAATTGACACCGAAAAACCTAACAAACATTCGTCCATTAACAGCGGCAATCAAAGAATTCTTCTCAAGTTCGCAGCTATCACAGTTTATGGATCAAACCAATCCATTAGCTGAACTTACAAATAAACGTCGTATCTCTGCCTTAGGACCTGGTGGTCTAACACGTGAACGTGCAGGATATGAAGTACGTGATGTTCATAGTTCCCACTATGGTCGTATCTGTCCAATTGAAACCCCTGAGGGTCCAAATATCGGATTGATTTCAAACTTAACAACCTATGGTCGCGTCAATGAATATGGGTTTATTCAAACGCCATATCGTGTTGTTGACCAAGATGGTTTAGTTACAGATGAAGTCATCTATTTATCTAGTGATGATGAACTTGACTATGTTATTGCACAAGCCAATGAAGTCATTGATGGGAAACTAGTCAATGATGAAGTGGTTGTTCGATACAAAGGTGAAAACATCATTTCAAAACGTGCGTTAGTTGAACTAGCGGATATTAGTCCAAAGCAAATTGTTTCAGTTGCGACTGCAGCAATTCCGTTTTTGGAAAATGATGATGCCTCTCGTGCTTTGATGGGTGCTAACATGCAACGTCAAGCAATTCCTCTTATTAAACCTGATTCACCTTATGTTGGAACAGGAATTGAATATCGAGTTGCAAAAGACTCAGGTAGTGCAATCATTGCAGCAAATAATGGTGTCGTCACCTATGTTGATGGCAAGAAAATTATTGTCAGTGAAAAAGATAATGAGAAAATTTACACACTTCAGAAATTTAGACGATCCAATCAAGGAACAAGCATCAATCAAACACCACTTGTAAAAAAAGGTGAACAGATTGAAGCCGGTGATATATTGGCTGATGGACCAGCAATGGATAAAGGTGAGTTAGCACTAGGACAAAATGTGACCATCGCCTTTATGACTTGGTATGGTTATAACTATGAAGATGCTGTGATTATGTCAGAACGACTTGTTCGTGATGATGTTTACACATCAATTCATATCGAAGAGTATGATATAGAGATTCGTGAGACAAAACTAGGACCTGAAGAAATCACGCGTGATATACCAAACGTGTCTGAAAATGCATGCCGTCATCTTGATGGCCGTGGCATTGTCATGGTTGGTGCTGAAGTTAAAGAAGGTGATATTCTCGTTGGGAAAGTTACCCCTAAAGGTCAAAGTGAAATTTCACCAGAAGAAAAACTATTATTAGCAATCTTTGGTGAGAAGTCACGAGAAGTTCGTGATAACTCATTGAAAGTACCACATGGTGGTAGCGGAATTGTTCAAGCGGTTAGAATCTTTAATCGAGCGAGCGGTCATGATTTACCTCCAGGTGTAAATGAGATTGTCAAAGTATACATTGTCCAAAAGCGTAAAATCTCCGAAGGGGATAAAATGGCTGGACGTCATGGTAATAAAGGGGTTATTTCAAAGATTCTACCAATTGAAGACATGCCGTTTTTACCAGATGGAACACAAGTCGATATCATGTTGAACCCATTTGGAGTTCCATCACGTATGAATATTGGACAAGTACTCGAAATCCATTTGGGTATGGCAGCTAAGAAATTAGGCTTAAAATTTGCAACACCGGTTTTCGATGGCATCAATAACGAAGAGTTAAAAGCAATCATGGAGGAAGCAGAGCTTTCAAGTGATGGTAAAACAGTGTTATTTGATGGACGTACAGGTGAAGAGTTTGATGAACGCATCGCAGTTGGTGTTATGTATATGATTAAACTTGCACACATGGTTGATGATAAATTACATGCACGTGCAACAGGTCCTTACTCACTTGTTACCCAACAACCTCTTGGTGGTAAAGCACAAAATGGTGGTCAGCGTTTTGGTGAGATGGAAGTTTGGGCACTTGAAGCTTATGGCGCTGCCAAAGCACTCCAAGAAATATTGACGATTAAATCGGATGATATTTCAGGACGCACAAAAACATATGAAGCCATCATTAAAGGTAAGGATATTCCTGAACCTGGTGTACCAGAATCCTTTAGAGTGTTAAAGCATGAACTTCAAGCATTAGCAATTGATGTTAAGTTGCTAAATGAAGAAGGTCGTGAAATTGATATTAAGAAAATGGAAGTGGATGAATTAGCAGCGATTATCAATATCGAAGAATCTGATGCATCCTTAGAAGTTAGTTTAGAAGTTGATGAAGAAGACATCATTGAAGCAGCAGTTGTTGGCTTTGATGATGAACAGTAAAAGGAGGCATACGTATGAG
Organism: uncultured Erysipelothrix sp.; assembly: GCA_964350055.1. GTDB lineage: Bacteria > Bacillota_I > Bacilli_A > Erysipelotrichales > Erysipelotrichaceae > UBA6182. Next base: position 28,777 of record CAYGIY010000001.1, on the reverse strand, counting down.
TGTAAATAATTTCGCCTCGATTCAAATTGGTTTAGCATCCCGTGAGAGAATTTTAGAATGGTCTCATGGTGAGGTTAGAAAACCTGAAACGATTAACTACCGTTCACAGAAACCTGAACGTGATGGGTTGTTTTGTGAGAAAATATTTGGTCCAAGCAAGGACTGGGAATGTTATTGTGGTAAATACAAGAAGGTCCGCTATAAAGGGGTTGTATGTGACCGTTGCGGTGTTGAAATCACCAAATCAAACGTTCGTCGTGAACGGATGGGTCATATTGAATTAGCTGCTCCTGTCGCACATATTTGGTATTTACGTGGGATTCCTTCACGAATGAGTTTGTTGCTTAACATCCCACCCAAAGCATTAGAAGAAGTTGTCTATTTCGTTTCTTGGGTCGTTACTGATCCTAAGAATACCGACTTAGATTATAAGCAAGTTATTTCTGAACGAGAGCTACGCGATTATTCTGATAAGTTTGGTCGTGGGTCATTTGTTGCAAAAACAGGTGCAGAAGCTGTTCAAACGTTACTTGAGCAAATTGATCTTCAAAAAGAGCATGATTTAATCATTGCTGATTTAGAAGATGCAGTAAGTGAAAAACGTAAAAAATTAATCAAACGCTTAGAAACAGTGGAAGCATTCTTGTTTTCTGATAATCATCCTTCATGGATGGTCTTATCAGTATTACCAGTAATTCCACCAGATTTACGTCCAATGTTGCAATTGGATGGTGGTCGTTTTGCGACAAGTGACTTGAATGATTTATATCGTCGTGTCATTACTCGTAACAATCGTCTACGTAAGTTACTTGAGCTTGGAACACCAGCAATTATTGTTCAAAATGAAAAGCGGATGCTCCAAGAAGCGGTGGATGCTCTAATTGATAATGGTCGTCGCTCGAAACCAATCACTGGTGCAGGAGGACGTGCATTAAAATCATTGAGTCATAGCTTAAAAGGAAAACAAGGTCGTTTCCGTCAAAACCTATTAGGGAAACGCGTTGACTTTTCAGGCCGTAGTGTTATTGCTGTTGGACCTGATTTGAAAATGTATGAATGTGGTATTCCACGTGAAATGGCAATTCAACTATTTAAACCTTTTGTAATTAATGAAATTGTAGTTCGTGGAATTGCTGGAAATCCAAAAACAGCTGAGAAGTTGATTGACCGTCAAGATCCACGAGTATGGGATATTGTTGAAGAAGTAATTAAAGATCACCCTGTCTTATTAAACCGTGCACCAACACTACACCGATTAGGGATTCAGGCGTTCTTCCCTAAACTTGTTGAAGGTCGTGCGATCCGTTTGCACCCACTTGTCACACCGGCATTTAATGCTGACTTTGACGGTGACCAAATGGCTGTCCATGTTCCTTTATCAGAAGAAGCGCGTGCTGAAGCTGAAATCTTAATGTTAGGGTCTAATAACATATTAGGACCTAAAGATGGAAAACCAATTGTTACACCATCACAAGATATGGTGCTTGGTAATTTCTTCCTTAACATGGAAGAGTCTGCTGAAGAGTTCATTGAAAAAGCAGATGCGGTAGAAGCATTAGGTGATTTAGAAGCTGGTGAGCAACTACGCTTGTATGCAAGCAATGAAGGTAAAGTCTTTAAAAGTGCCAATGAAGCATTATTGGCATTTGAAAACAAACACCTTCACTTACACACACGTATTGCTGTACGAGCATCATCACTTAAAAAAGAAGGATTTAGTGTAGATCAAAACAGATCATACTTAGTCACAACAGTCGGCAAACTTATATTTAATGAAATGTTTCCTGCTGATTTCCCTTACCTAAATGAAGTTTCAATCGAAAACTTTGTTGCGACACCTGAGAAATTCTTTATTGCTCAAGGTGAAAACATCAAAGAAATCATATCTGGTATGCCTTTGTCTAGTGACTTTAAGAAAAAGGATTTAGGGTTGATTATTACAGAAGTATTCAATCGTTATAGCACAAAGAAAACTTCTGAAATTCTAGATGAAATTAAAGATCTTGGATTTAAGTATTCAACGATTGCGGGTATGACAGTATCACTTGCTGATATTAACGTTGCTCCTAACAAACAAAAGTATGTGGAGCAAGGTAAAGAGAAAGCGACTGAATTGATGGACTTGTATCGTCGTGGTCGTTTAACAGCATGGGAGTGGGAGCGTCATTTAACACAGCTTTGGGACAAAGTTAAAGATAAAATTGGTGATGAGTTGATGGAAACATTACCTCGTAAAAATCCAATTAATATGATGGCTGTCTCAGGAGCACGTGGTAATCGTTCACACTTTACACAACTTGCTGGTATGCGTGGATTGATGGCAAAACCTACTCAGTCCAAATCAAAAAAAGAATATCAATCATCTATCATTGAGGTTCCTATTTACTCTTCTTTTAGAGAAGGGCTCAATGTGAGTGAGTTCTTTATTTCAACCCATGGAGTTCGTAAAGGGTTAACCGATACAGCACTTAAAACGGCTGAGTCTGGTTATCTAACACGTCGTTTGGTTGATGTTGCTCAAGATGTTATCATTAATGAAGATGACTGTGGTACTGATCGTGGTTACTCAGTCGGTGAGATTGTAGATCGTAAAACAAATTCAATTATTGAATCACTCTATGATCGTCTTGTTGGTCGCTATGCTAAAGAAACAGTTGTTGATCCAACCACACAAGAAGTGTTGGTTGAAGAAGATGAATTTATTGATGACTTAAAAGCACGAACGATTCAAGAATCAGGTCTAAAAGAAGTCTTGATTCGCAACGTCTTTACTTGTGATTCAACCTATGGTATTTGTAAGAAGTGTTATGGTCGTAACATGGCGACTGGTAAACTAGTTGAAGTAGGAGAGGCAGTTGGGATTATGGCTGCTCAATCCATTGGTGAACCAGGGACACAGTTAACTATGCGGACATTCCACACTGGTGGAGTTGCTGCTGCTGAAGGACAAGATATCACACAAGGTTTACCTCGTGTTGAAGAACTCTTTGAAGCACGTTTACCAAAAGCTGTCGCAGTATTATCTAAAATAGATGGCGCAATTACTGATGTTATTGAAAGCGATGAAAACAATCGCAAAACAAAGATTGTTGTATCCAATGATAAAGAAAGCATCGAACATGAAGTTGATGTGAATCAAACGATTCGTTCTTGGATGAAAATTGGTACAGAAGTCTTGGCTGGTGATAAGTTAACCGAAGGTCAAGTTAATCCTAAGGAACTACTTGAAGTTGCTGGGGTAAATGAAGTTCAAAACTACATCTTAAAAGAAGTGAAAAAAGTTTATGCAAGTCAAGGGATTGAAATTTCAGATAAACACGTTGAGGTTATGATCCGTCAAATGTTACGTAAAGTAATTATCATTGATGGTCAAGATACGACATTGAGCCCTGGTGTTCAATTAAGCTTACCAGCAATCACAAATATTAACCGTAACGCTTTATTAGCAGGAAAACGTCCTGCGATCTTTAGACCAACATTGCTTGGTATTTCGAAAGCTTCAGTTGAAACGGATTCCTTCCTATCGGCAGCATCATTCCAAGAAACAACAAAAGTTCTTACAGATGCTTCGATTAAAGGCAAAATTGATCCACTCATGGGTCTAAAAGAGAATGTCATCATCGGGAAGTTGATTCCTGCTGGAACAGGTTCGAAAGAGCATCGTGAAACCTCAGTAGAAATACATGAGCTTGCGCAATACTTTAGAGAACAACGGATTGAACGCAATAAACCTTCTGATGATTTGATTGCATTGCCAGAGGAGATGACTCGTACTGGTGATGAAGAAGCATCTGATGAAGAAATTGTAAGTAATGATTGACATTTGACCATACGTTTTGTATTATTATAACGCTTAAACAAAGTTGAGTTTCCCATGCGCGGAAACTTAACTTATTGAAAAATATGGCACACCAGGATGTGTGTGTATGAAAGGAGAAATATGCCAACAATTAACCAGTTAGTACGTCAGAGTCGTAAAAGCAAAGTGACAAAATCAAAATCCCCCGCATTAAATCGCGGATTAAATACTTTGTTAAAAGAACCGACCAAAATTTCATCACCTCAAAAACGTGGGGTATGTACTCGTGTTGGAACTATGACACCAAAAAAACCTAACTCAGCATTACGTAAATATGCGCGTGTTCGTCTAAGTAATGGTATGGAAGTCACAGCTTACATTCCAGGTATTGGACACAACTTACAAGAACACAGCGTCATTATGATTCGTGGTGGTCGTGTAAAGGATTTACCTGGAGTTCGTTACCACATTATTCGTGGAACAATGGACTGTGCAGGTGTGAATGGACGTATGCAAAGTCGTTCATTATACGGTGCAAAAAAACCTAAATAAACAGTTTTGTGAAAGGAGAGATTTATTATGCCAAGAAAAGGCTATATAGCAAAACGTGATGTGTTAGTCGATCCGATTTACAATTCTAAATTGGTGACACGATTAATCAACAAGATTATGATTGATGGTAAACGTGGTGTTGCTCAATCCATCTTGTATAACGCATTTGAAATCGTTGAAGAAAAAACCGGTGCAGAACCGATGGAAGTATTTGAAAAAGCTTTGGCAAATGTTATGCCAATGCTTGAACTTAAAGCACGTCGTGTTGGTGGGTCAAACTATCAAGTTCCAATTGAAGTGACTGCTGAAAGAAAACTAACCCTTGGGTTACGTTGGGTTGTGAATTATGCGCGTTTACGTAATGAAAAAACAATGGAAATGCGTTTAGCAAACGAAATTATCGATGCCTCAAACGGCACTGGTGCTTCAGTTAAAAAGCGTGAAGATATTCATAAAATGGCTGAGGCTAACAAAGCATTTGCTCATTACCGTTGGTAAGATGCATTTGTTATAGAAAGGATAGGTAAATTATGGCACGTGAGTTTTCATTATATATGACGCGAAATATTGGCATTATGGCTCATATTGACGCAGGGAAAACAACCACGACCGAGCGCATCCTGTTTTATACAGGTCGTACACATAAAATTGGGGAGACCCATGATGGCGCAGCCACCATGGACTGGATGGCTCAAGAGCAAGAACGTGGTATCACGATTACTTCTGCTGCTACGACTGCTGCTTGGAAAAACCATCGTATTAATATTATTGATACCCCAGGTCACGTGGATTTTACAGTTGAAGTTGAACGTTCTTTACGCGTTCTAGATGGGGCTGTTACTGTACTTGATGCAAAGAGTGGTGTTGAACCACAAACTGAAACAGTATGGCGACAAGCAACAAAATACAGTGTTCCTCGTGTTGTGTTTGTTAATAAAATGGATGCAACTGGAGCTGATTTCTATATGTCTGTAAAGACAATTGGAAGTCGTCTTGGTGCTAAAGCATGTCCAATCCAATTACCTATTGGCGTTGAGGCAAATTTTGATGGGTTAATTGATTTAGTTGAATTGAAAGCTCATTATTTCCAAGATATAGCATTAAAAGAAGATCGCATTACGGAAATACCTGAAGAATTCAAAGAGTCTGTTGATACATATCGCAGTCAACTATTAGAGATGGTTGCTGATTATGACGATGACATGATGATGATGGTACTTGAAGGTGAAGAACCAACCGTGGATCAGCTAAAAACAGCGATCCGAAAAGCAGTAATAAGTGGTGAATTCTTCCCAGTTCTATGTGGTGCGGCTTATAAAAACAAAGGTGTTACTGCGATGTTGGATGCAGTGGTGGCTTATTTACCTTCACCACTTGATGTCCCGCACATCATGGGACACTTACCAACAGGTGAGGTAGCTGCTCGTCCATCCAATGATGAAGCACCTTTTAGTGCCCTTGCGTTTAAGATTACTACAGATCCATTTGTTGGTCGTTTGAGTTACTTTAGAGTTTACTCAGGACATCTATCTTCTGGATCTTATGTGTACAATGCGACAAAAGGTAAAAGAGAACGTTTCGGTCGTATTATGCAAATGCATGCGAATCACCGTGAAGAAATTGCAGAAGTATTTGCAGGTGATATTGCAGCAGCCATTGGTTTAAAAGATACCGTTACTGGTGACACATTGTGTGATGAAAAGAATCCAATTATATTGGAGTCCATGCAATTTCCAGAACCAGTAATCAATGTCGCAATTGAACCAAAATCTAAAGGTGACCAAGATAAGATGGGAATTGCACTTAGCAAACTAGCTGAGGAAGATCCAACATTTAGAACGTATACCGATGATGAGACGGGTCAAACCATTATCGCTGGTATGGGTGAACTACACTTGGATATCTTGGTTGATCGTATGAAACGTGAATTCAAAGTTGAAGCAAACATTGGAGCACCTCAAGTTGCTTATCGTGAAACGATTCGTGCAATGGCAGAGTGTGAAGGGAAGTTTGTTCGTCAATCTGGTGGACGTGGTCAGTATGGACATGTTAGAGTTCGTTTTGAACCAAATGAAACTGGAAAAGGCTTTGAATTTGTGGACGCAATTGTTGGTGGTACGGTTCCTAGAGAATATATTAAACCAACAATGGAAGGTATTGAAGCAGCACTCAACAATGGGTTAGTTGCTGGTTATCCAATCATCGATATTAAAGCTACCTTATATGATGGCTCATATCATGAAGTGGACTCTTCCGAAATGGCCTTTAAAATAGCAGGTAGTATGGCCTTAAAAGAAGCTGCTAAAAAATGTAATCCAGTGCTACTGGAGCCAATCATGGAAGTTGAAGTGGTAGCACCTACAGATTACCTTGGAAGCGTAATGGGTGATATATCCTCTCGTCGTGGCCAAATCCGTGAACAAGAAGAGCGTGGTAATGCAGTTGCCGTGATGGCGTTTGTACCACTATCCGAAATGTTTGGATATGCTACTGACTTGCGTTCATTCACTCAAGGACGTGGAAGTTATTCCATGCAGTTCTCTCACTACAATGAAGTACCTAAGAGCATCAGTGAGAAAATCGCAAAGAAGACTGCAGCAAGTAACTAATTGTTGAATTACGTTACGATTTATTTTAAAATGAAAGTGTTTCAAATCAAAATTAGGAGGAATTTGCAATGGCAAAGCAAAAATTTGATCGGTCGTTAGAACACGTCAATATTGGTACCATCGGACACGTTGACCATGGTAAAACAACTTTGACAGCGGCTATTACAGCTTATTTATCAAAATCAGGGAAATCCCAAAAAGTCGACTACGACAAAATTGATGGAGCTCCTGAAGAGAAAGCACGTGGTATTACTATTAATACAGCACACGTCGAGTATCAAACAGACAAACGTCACTATGCACACGTTGACTGTCCAGGACATGCTGACTATGTTAAAAACATGATTACTGGTGCAGCACAAATGGATGGCGCTATTCTTGTTGTGGCAGCAACAGATGGTCCTATGCCTCAAACACGTGAGCATATCTTGTTGGGTCGCCAAGTTGGTATCCCACACATGGTAGTATTCTTGAATAAATGCGACATGGTTGATGATGAAGAATTAATCGACCTAGTTGAAATGGAAGTTCGTGAACTTCTAAGCGCATATGGATTTGATGGTGATAATGCACCTGTAATCCGTGGTTCAGCACTTAAAGCTGGTGAAGGCGATCCTGTTTGGGAAGAAAAAATCCAAGAATTAATGGACGCAGTTGACACATACATTCCTTCTCCAGAACGTGAAATGGACAAACCTTTCTTAATGTCAGTAGAAGATGTATTCACAATCTCTGGTCGTGGTACAGTTGCTACAGGACGTGTAGAACGTGGTGTTCTTAAACTATCTGAAGAAGTTGAAATCGTTGGTATTCGCCCAACACGCAAAACAGTTGTTACTGGTATTGAGATGTTCCATAAATTATTGGACTCTGCAACAGCTGGTGATAACGTAGGTGCATTGCTTCGTGGTGTAAACCGTGAAGAAGTTGAGCGTGGACAAGTTTTAGCAAAACCTGGTTCTGTTAAACCACACACAAAATTTAAAGCACAAGTTTACGTACTAAGCAAAGAAGAAGGCGGACGTCATACCCCATTTGTTTCTAACTATCGCCCACAATTCTATTTCCGTACAACTGACGTAACTGGAGTTATCCAATTACCAGAAGGTACTGAAATGGTTATGCCTGGTGATAACGTAGAAATGATCGTTGAATTGATTGCTCCAATTGCTGTAGAGCAAGGAACAAAATTCTCAATTCGTGAAGGTGGTCGCACCGTTGGTGCTGGTAACGTTACCGAAATCATCGCTTAATTTAAGCACAAGCAAACAACTCCCATTTGGGAGTTTTTTTTTATGTCTTTGCTTTTATTATTCAGATTTACACGGTTTTTATTACTTAATGATAAATTAAATATTAATGTGAATTACTTAAAAAACCACAAGATTGTACTTAACATGTGGTTTTTTATTTGGTTATGTGATTTTAAATCAATTTGAAATTAGTCTGCAATAAAAACCCGATAGAGTGACTATCGGTGAAACGTAATAAGACGGTTATTGATTTGAAAAGATTTAAACTTGAAATAATCTGCCATAAAGGCAATGGTTTCTTTTTGATAAAAGAAAACATGAGTTGGATCTTTTCGATAAAACCAAGATTCAAAATCAATGGACTCATCATACAACCAAGTCATACAATACAACGATCCTTTTGATTGCAATAATGAGCGCAACAATGCAAATTCTTTTTTAGGATCTAGAAAATGTTCCATGACTTCACAACATACGATATAATCATATGTTTGATTGAGTACGTTTTCATTTGGATGATAGAACGGATCATATAGGTTTAGATGATAACCATGGTGAGTCAAAACATGCGTGATAACAGGACCAGGACCACATCCAAAATCAAGTCCAACATGGCTATTTGGGTGGTGTTTTAGCACTGATGTAGTAATTGGGCTTACAAAGTTTTGATATTTTGGATCTTCAACGTCGTTGTTGTGGGTATCATAGCGTGCTTTTTCATCTTCTCTAGATAAAGCATGTTCTGGTTTTAAAAAGATACCAGAACATGTTTTGCATTGATAGTAAGTGAGTTTTTCTTCACTATAAAACAAGTTTGTTTCACCTGAACATAGTGGGCAATTTTCATTTGACATGCTAACATCATAGCTTTTTAAGCATAAAGATGCAAATCCGATGAGAATTGTGTTGATACAAGTTGATCAAGAACAAGTGAATACTTTGCATTTATATGTTTGATAGACGATGTTAAAAACATCAACAAACAAGAGACTATTTGCTTGTTTGTCTACTTTGAAAAAAGGAAGTAAAAAGGTTTGCATTTTGTGCTTGTTTCTGATAATATATTTAAGCGACCGCGAAGACATGCGAGGTTGCCGGCACACTGAGAGACGTTGTCATGGTTAGTGAGAAGCCGGGGAATTTGCATTGAGCGGGTCTATCATGGATATAGACAAGAAAATAGGAGGACTTCCATGGCAAAAAATAGCATTCGCATTCGCCTTAAGGCGTTTGAACACCGTGCTTTAGATCAAGCGGCAGAAAAAATTGTTAACGCTGCAAATGATCATGGTGTAAAAAAAGTTGTTGGTCCAGTACCGCTACCAACAGAAAAAGAAATTATCACGGTTTTACGTGCGGTGCATAAGTATAAAGATTCTCGTGAACAGTTTGAAATTCGTACACACAAGCGTTTAATTGAAATTGTTGGCCCATCACCTGAAACGATTGATGCGTTGAGCCGGTTGGAATTACCAACTGGGGTTGACATTGAAATTAAGCTGTAATTGGAGGTTAAGATGAAAGGTATATTAGGACGTAAAGTCGGAATGACCCAAGTATTTACCGAAGAAGGTGTATTAGTACCAGTTACTGTTATCGAAGTATTACCAAATGCAGTACTTCAAAAGAAAACAGTACAAACAGATGGATACAATGCGTTGCAATTAGGTTTTGAAGATAAAAAACAACAACGTGCAACCAAACCTGAAATCGGACACGCCAAAAAAGCAAACTCAGCACCTAAGAAATTTGTTTCAGAAATTCGTGGTGAAGATATGTTTGATTTTGAAGTGGGTCAAGAAGTTAAAGCAGACGTGTTTGCTGCTGGAGACATGATTGATGTGACAGGAACCTCTAAAGGAAAAGGATACACAGGCGCTATTGTACGTAACAACCAACGCTTAGGTCCAGCTTCTCACGGTTCAGGACATCATAGAGGAATCGGTTCATTGGCTACCATTGGCCGTAACAATGGAATCATTAACAAAGGTCGTATTATGGCTGGTCAACATGGTGGTTTCACCACGACTAATCGTAATTTAGAAGTTGTTAAAGTGGATGCTGAGAAAAATTACATGCTTGTTAAAGGTAATGTACCAGGTCCAAGACGTGGGTTTGTTGTCGTAAAAACAACAACAAAAAGAATCAAATCAAAACCGGCACTAACACTTGTCGATTTAACAGCAGCGAAGGAGGACTAATTCAATGGTAAAAGTACAAGTTTATGATTTAACAGGAAAACCATTAAATGAAATGGAACTTGAAGCTGCTGTGTTTGGTATCACACCAAACAAACAAGCGTTGTTTGATGCAGTCATGCTTCAAAGAGCTTCAATTCGTCAAGGTACTCACGATACAAAAAACCGCACAGAAGTTCGTGGTGGTGGTCGTAAGCCATGGCGTCAAAAAGGAACTGGACGTGCCCGTCAAGGGTCAATCCGTTCACCACAATGGCGTGGTGGTGGAGTTGTATTTGGTCCAACGCCTCGTAGTTACGCTGGTAAGCTAAACCGTAAAGTTCGTCGTTTAGCACTTCAATCTGCACTTTCACAAAAAGTGTTGGATACCGAAATGATGATTGTTGAAAACTTAGGTTTACAACAACCAAAAACAAAAGAATTTGCCAACCTAATGCAACAACTTAAGTTAGAAAATAAAACTTTGTTTGTTGTTAGCGGTCATGAAGAATTCGAAAATGCATTTCTTTCATTAAGAAATCTACCAAATACGATGATGCTTTCAGTTGAAGGATTGAATGTCTATGACATCCTGAATTCAGATCATATTGTGTTTACACAAGCGGCTGCAACCGAAGCAGGTCAGTATTGGAAAACTAAAGATAGCGAGGGGTTAGCTGCATGAGTAATCCAAGAGATATCATTCTAAGACCAATTATTACTGAGAAATCAGTAAAAAATACGGATTTAGACAACAAATACACCTTTGAAGTCGCAAAAGGTGCGAATAAAACACAAGTAAGACAAGCGATTGAAGCCATCTTTGATGTGAAAGTGGAAAAAGTGAACATTGTGAATGTTCGTCCAAAGAACAAACGAGTTGGCAAACACTCAGGAACAACCAATGCGGTGCGTAAAGCAATCGTAAAGGTTGCTCAAGGTCAAAGCATTAATCTATATTAATGCCAAACTCTATCGGAAGAATCACGCTATTTCCGGATAAACTGCGTAAGGAGGAAACGTTATATGGCGATTAAAGCCTATAAACCGACGACACCAGGTCGTCGTGGGATGACCGCTTTAAAAAACGAAGAGCTAACAACCAATAAACCTGAACGTTCATTGTTGGAACCTCTTAATAAAAAAGGTGGTCGTAATAACAATGGTCGCATCACCACAAGACATCAAGGTGGCGGTCATAAAAGATTGTATCGTGTCATTGACTTTAAACGTAATAAAGATGACGTACCAGCTAAAGTAGCAACTATTGAGTACGATCCAAATCGTTCTGCAAATATTGCACTATTACATTATTTAGATGGCGAAAAGAAATATATCTTAGCACCAAAAGGATTGAAAGTTGGAATGGAAATCTTAAGTGGTCCATCTGCTGATATCAAAGTTGGGCATGCAAAAGAATTAGGGCAAATGCCTGAAGGTACTTTTGTTCATAACGTCGAATTGAAACCTGGCAAAGGCGGCCAATTGGCTCGTTCTGCTGGTGTATCTGCTCAAATTCTAGGTAATGAAGAAAAATATGTAATCTTACGTTTAGCTTCAGGTGAAGTTCGTAAAGTATTAGCAAAATGTCGTGCGACCGTTGGGGTTGTCGGCAATGAAGACTATAGTTTAGTAAACATTGGTAAAGCGGGTCGTTCACGTTGGATGGGTATTCGCCCAACTGTTCGTGGATCAGCGATGAACCCAGTGGATCACCCACATGGTGGTGGTGAAGGTCGCACACCGATTGGTCGTGTGTCTCCAATGACACCTTGGGGTAAAAAGACCATGGGTCTAAAAACTCGTAAGAAGACTAAAGCATCTAATAAATACATCGTCCGCGGACGTAAAGCGAAATAAACGAAAGGAAAAAGCATCATGAGTCGTAGTTTGAAAAAAGGGCCATTCTGTGATGAACATCTACTTAAAAAAGTAGACGCACTGAATGCAATTAGTAAAAAAGAAGTAATCAAAACTTGGTCTCGTCGTTCGACTATCTTTCCACAGTTTGTCGAGCATACATTCGCGGTATACAACGGAAAAGAACATGTTCCGGTGTTTGTAACTGAAGATATGGTAGGCCATAAATTGGGGGAATTTGTTCCAACACGTAAATATGGTGGTCATGGCGACGATAAGAAAGCCGGAAGATAGGAGGAAACATGGACGTAAAAGCAACAGCAAAAACAATCCGTGTCACCCCTCGTAAAGCACGGTTAGCCTTAGATTTAATTCGAGGAAAAGATATTAAAGAAGCACAAGCAATATTGAAATTCACACCAAACTTTGCTGCCAAAGCAACAGCGAAAGTGTTAAAATCAGCAGTTGCAAATGCTGTGCATAATCACTCTCTAAATGAAGAGCGGTTATACATTAAAAAATGTTATGCCGATGAAAGCATCACATTGAAACGGTTTATGCCTAGAGCAAAAGGTTCTGCATCAGCCATTCACAAACGTACTAGCCACATTACTGTTATTGTGGCAGAAAGAGAATAGGAGGAACAATTATGGGTCAAAAAGTTAGTCCAGTTGGATTACGGGTTGGAATTATCCGTGATTGGGAATCAAGATGGTATGCTGCAAACAGAGACTTTGGCACATTATTAGTAGAAGATATTAAACTACGTGATCATATATTTAAGTCACTTAAAAATGCATCTGTATCACGTGTTGAAATTGAACGATCTAAAAATCGTGTTGAACTCATCATTCGTACCGCTCGTCCTGGAGTCGTTATTGGAACCAATGGTGAAAATGTTGAACGCATCAAAAAAGAATTAGAAAAAATAGCAGAAGGTAAACAAGTGCATGTTCGGGTTGTAGAAATTGCAAACCCTGATTTGGATGCTTACCTAGTAGCTAAAGGGATTGCTGAGCAATTAGAGCAACGTGCTTCCTTTAGAACCGCTCAAAAAAGAGCAATCCAACGTATCATGCGTGCAGGAGCAAAAGGTGTTAAAACCATGGTTTCTGGCCGCTTAGGTGGTAATGATATCGCACGTAGTGAAGGGTATTCTGAAGGTGTTGTGCCTTTGCATACCTTACGTTCTGACATTGACTTTGCTATTGCAGAAGCAATGACAACCTATGGGATTTTAGGAGTTAAAGTTTGGATTTGTCGTGGTGAGTTATTACCTGGTCAAATGGTTACAGAACCTGAAGCACCAAAACAAGCACCACGTGAGCGTCGTCCACGTCCTAGTCGTCCAAGACCAGAACGTCGCGAGACAAAGAAAGAGGCAACTAAATCTGCACCTACACCTGCACCTGTTAGCACAACTAACGATCAAGGGGGTAAAGAATAATGTTAATGCCTAATCGTACCAAATACCGTCGTCCGCATCGTCTTTCATATGAAGGTCGTTCAAAAGCAGGACGTACTGTGGCATTTGGTGAATATGGACTTGTTGCTGAAAGTGGCGCATACGTAAGTAACCGCCAAATTGAAGCAGCACGTATCGCCATGACTCGTTATATGCGTCGTGGTGGAACAGTGTGGATAAAAATATTCCCACATTTAGCAATCACGAAAAAACCGCTAGAAGTTCGGATGGGTTCCGGTAAAGGAGCACCTGAAGGATGGGTAGCTGTTGTACAGCCTGGTCGAGTGATGTTTGAAATCGCTGGTGTTAGTGAAGAAGTAGCAAAAGAAGCATTTCGCTTGGCTGCTAATAAGCTATCAGTGAAAACAAAATTTGTTCGTAAAGGCGAGGAGGAATAGCAATGTTGATCAATGAGCTTCGTGAAAAGAGCAATGCAGAATTACTAAAAGAAATTGACACATTGAAAGAAGAATTGTTTACACTTCGCTTTCAGTTAGCAACCGGTCAATTAACCAATACTGCCCGCATTAAAACCGTGCGTAAAACAATTGCAAAGATTAAAACGGTTATTACTGAACGTTCGCTAAATGAGCAACAGGAGGTACATGGATAATGGAACGATCAAAACGTAAGGTTTATCGTGGCAAAGTTGTTTCTGATGCAATGGAAAAAACCATTGTAGTTGAGATTACAACTTCAAAACGTCACCCTTTATATGGTAAACGCGTAAAATATTCAAAGAAATTTAAAGCTCACGATGAAACTAATGAGGCAAAGATTAATGATGTTGTAGAAATCATGGAAACACGTCCATTGTCCGCAACCAAACGCTTCCGTTTAGTTAAAGTCGTTGAGAAAGCTGTCATTCTTTAGAGGAGGGTTATCATGATTCAAAATGAGAGTAGATGTAAAGTAGCTGATAACACCGGTGCTAAAGAAGTGCTCGTGATTCGTAGCTTAGGTGGTTCTCGTCGTAGAACCTCGAGCATCGGGGATATCGTGGTGTGTACCGTAAAGGTAGCAACACCTGGTGGAACAGTGAAAAAAGGTGAAGTAGTTAAAGCAGTTGTGGTTCGTACTAGATACGGCTTAACCCGTGAAAATGGTTCAACCATTCGCTTCGATGACAACGCTGTTGTCATTATCAAAGATGATAAAACGCCAAGAGGAACCCGTATTTTCGGTCCTGTGGCTAGAGAACTCCGGGAAAAAGATTTCATGAAAATTGTATCTTTAGCTCCGGAAGTACTGTAGGGAGGTGCTTGTGATGAGAATTCAAAAAGGCGATAAAGTCAAAGTAATTACAGGATCTAATAAAGGTGTAGTTGCTGATGTCAAAGCTGTTTTCCCAAAAGAAAACAAAGTGATTGTAGATGGTGTCAATGTTGTTAAAAAACACCTCAAACCAACACAAGCGAATCCAGATGGTGGTATTACTGAAAAAGAAATGCCAATCGATGCTTCAAATGTGATGTTGTATGATGCAAAAGCAAAAAAAGCAAGTCGTGTTGGTGTTAAAGAAGAAAAAGGAAAAAAAGTGCGTGTCTTGGTTAAAACCGGGGCAACACTCAAGTAAGGAGGAAACATGAATCGTTTATTAGAAAAATACAAAACTGATGTTGTTAGTGAATTGGTCAAACAATTCAACTATTCCTCCGTCATGCAAGCACCTAAAGTTGAAAAGATTGTTGTCAACATGGGTGTGGGTGATGCGATTGCTAACCCAAAAGCACTTGAGGATGCTGTGGAAGAGCTAACACAAATCACGGGTCAAAAACCTGTGATCACAAAAGCTAAAAAATCAATTGCGAACTTCAAACTTCGTGAAGGTATGTCAATTGGTTGTAAAGTCACATTACGTGGCGAACAAATGTATGCTTTTCTAGACAAACTAGTGAATGTTGCGCTACCTCGTGTACGTGACTTCCGTGGTGTGAGTGCTGAAGCATTCGATGGTCGTGGAAACTACACATTAGGTATTAAAGAACAGCTTATTTTCCCAGAGATTAATTATGATAAAGTAAATCGCGTTCGTGGTATGGACATTGTTATTGTAACAAGTGCACCAACTAACGAAGAAGGCAGAGCGTTGTTACAACAAATCGGCATGCCTTTTGCGAAACAAGGACAAGGAGTGTAAGATGGCAAAAACATCGATGATTGTAAAATCAAAACGTCCTGCAAAATTCAAAGTTCGTGAATATACACGTTGTGAACGTTGTGGACGTCCACATTCAGTGTTGCGAAAATACAAATTATGCCGTATTTGCTTCCGTGAGTTGGCTTATAAAGGTCAAATCCCGGGTGTGAAAAAGGCAAGTTGGTAGCGGAAGGAGGAAACACTGATGATGAATATGACAGATCCTATTGCGGATATGCTTACTAGAGTTCGAAATGCATTAGGTGCAAAACACGAAACAGTACAAATTCCAGCAAGTAAGGAAAAAGTAGAAATTGCTCGGATTCTTAAAGATGAAGGGTTTATTGTGGGCTATTCAGTAAGTGATGACCTTAAGAAGGTACTAACGATTGAATTGAAATATGGTCCAAACAACCAAAAAGTAATTAGTGGTTTAAAACGCATATCCAAGCCTGGATTACGTGTGTATGCTGAAGTTGATCGCATTCCACGTGTTCTTAATGGGTTAGGAATTGCTATCTTATCAACCTCTTCTGGGGTAATGACAGATAAAGATGCTAGAAAGAAACATGTGGGCGGCGAAGTCGTTGCCTATATTTGGTAGGTGAGAAAAAACTATGTCACGTATCGGTAATAAAACGATTACCATTCCTGAAGGCGTTGAAGTAACCATCAAGCCTGGGAATGAAGTTACGGTCAAAGGACCAAAAGGACAACTTAGCCGTAAGTTTTCAGAATTAGTAGATCTTTCAATTGAAGACCAAGTTTGCACAGTCAAACGTCTCAATGAGAAAAAACACACCAAGCAATTGCATGGGACAACTCGTGCGTTGTTATTCAATATGATTGAAGGTGTATCAAAAGGCTTCACACGTGAATTACAACTAGTCGGTATTGGTTATAAAGCGGCATTAGTTGGAACCAAGTTAGTATTGAATGTTGGATACTCACATCCAGTTGAATTCGAACTTGAAGATGGTGTAGAAGTTACTATTGGTAAACCTACAGAAATCAAAGTTGAAGGAATTGATAAACAACGAGTCGGTGAATGGGCTGCTATCATTCGTGCAGTACGTAAACCAGAACCTTATCTTGGTAAAGGAATTCGTTATAAAGATGAAAAAATCCGTCGCAAAGAAGGTAAGACGGCTGCTAAGGCGTAAGAGGAAGGAGATATTAGGTTTATGTTAAAGAAAATTGATCGTAATAAAGAACGAGTTCGTCGCCATGCTCGGGTACGTACAAAAGTATCTGGGACAAGTGAACGTCCACGTCTATGCGTTTTTCGTTCCAATGCCAACATCTCTGTCCAAATCATTGATGATACCAAGGGAACAACTTTAGTATCAGCAAATAGCGTTGATATGAAACTAGAAAAAGGTGGAAATATCGAGGCTGCTAAGGCAGTAGGTGCTGAAATTGCTGCGCGTGCTCAAGAAGCTAAGATAAAAGCTGTTGTCTTTGATCGTGGTGGGTATATTTATCATGGTCGTGTTAAAGCATTAGCAGAGGCTGCTCGTGAAGCAGGCCTAGAATTTTAGGAGGATACCTGATGGAACGCAAACCAAGAAGAAATGATAGAAGAGAAGTAAAAGAATTTGAAGAACGAGTCGTTGTTATTAATCGGGTAACCAAAGTTGTTAAAGGTGGACGTCGGTTTCGCTTTTCAGCATTAGTGGTTGTTGGTGATAAAAAAGGTCGTGTCGGTTTCGGTACGGGTAAAGCCAATGAAGTACCTGATGCTATTAAAAAAGCGATTGAAAATGCTAAGGGTAACGTCTTTAGAGTGCCTATTGTCAATAACAGCACAATTCCACATATGATTGTTGGTCGTGCTGGAGCTGGTGAAGTATTGCTTCGTCCAGCATCTGAAGGTACTGGTGTTATCGCTGGTGGACCAGTTCGTGCAGTATTAGAACTTTCTGGTATTACCGATGTGCTTTCAAAAAGCTTAGGTTCAAGAACCCCAATTAACATGGTTCGTGCAACCGTAAGTGCTTTACAAGAATTAAAAACGATTGAACAGGTGGCTAAACTTCGTGAGAAAAAACCCCATGAAATTCGTGGGTAAGGAGTAATGCAATGAAACTAAATGAACTAAAATATACCGAAGGTGCTCGTCGTGAGCGCAAACGTCTTGGCCGTGGACAAGCTTCTGGTCAAGGAAAAACCGCAGGTAAGGGACATAAAGGTCAAAATGCACGTAGTGGTGGAGGAGTGCCCATCGGGTTCGAAGGTGGACAAACCCCATTATTCCGTCGTATTCCTAAACGAGGATTTACCAACATCCATCGCGTTGAATTTAACGTGATTAACGTTGAATCACTTAACCGTTTCGAAAATGGAACGCATGTAACCGTTGACTCATTAAAAGCAGCGGGATTAATCAAGCAAGAGCTTGATGGTGTAAAAATCTTAGGAAATGGAGAACTTACCAAACAATTAACTGTATCAGCACACAAATTTTCAAAATCAGCTGTCACAGCAATTGAGCAGGCAGGCGGAAAAGTAGAGGTGATCTAGATGATCAAACTTCTACGAGATCTTTTTGCCAATAAAGACACAAGAAATCGCATCCTTTTTACACTAGGTATCTTCTTTATTTATCGTCTAGGTGCTGGGATTCCAGCGCCAATGGTAAGTACTGAAGCCCTATTGGAAGGACTTGCAGATGATTCATTTTTTGGGATGATTAACTTATTGGGTGGTGGCGCCCTACAAGAATTCTCGATTTTCGCGATGGGAATTGGGCCATACATTACATCATCCATTATCATCCAACTATTAGCGATGGACGTAATCCCAGCGCTAAGTGAAATGGCGAAATCCGGAGCACAAGGAAAAATGAAGATGGACCGCATCACGCGTTATCTCACCTTGGTTCTAGCTTTTTTACAATCCTTTACTATGACCTATGCATTTGATATATCGTATGGAATCTTAAACAATGCTGGATTTGCTACTTACATGTATGTTTCAACCGTACTAACAGCAGGAACTATGTTCTTGATGTGGTTAGGTGATCGTATTTCAGCACACGGTATTGGTAATGGGATATCCATGATTATTTTTGCTGGGATTGTTTCTAACATCCCATTTAGATTTTCACAAGCGTTTGCTACGCTGGTGGATACAAGTAGCAATGCTGCTTTATTTGGAGGAATCTTAAACTTTGGATTGTTTGTATTTATGTACTTGGCGATTATCGTCTTGGTTATCTTTATGCAAACTGCTGTACGAAAAATTCCTATCCAATATACATCCAGTAGTGTTCGCAAAGCAAAAGCAGAGATTACTTATCTTCCATTGAAGATCAACTCTGCAAGTGTTATTCCAGTTATCTTTGCTTCAGCAGTGATGACAGCACCGGTTACATTATTAAGTTTCTTTGAACAAGGTGAGTTTTACCAAACGTTGTCCAATTTACTTAATTTCCAACAACCTTTAGGATTAACACTGTATATTATTTTGATTGTATTCTTCACATTCTTTTATACCAACATGCAAATTGACCCATCCAAGATCTCAGAGAATTTGGGTAAATCAGGAACATACATCCCAGGCATTCGTCCTGGAAATGAAACGAAGGAATATGTGTTTAAAGTACTAAACCGTATCACAGTACTTGGGGCAATATTCTTGGCTTTTATTGCAGCACTACCTTATGTATTGCCGATGATATCTAATTTACCATCTTCTGTTTCGATTGGTGGAACCGGAATCATCATTGTAGTTGGTGTCGCAATGGAAACCATGAAAGATTTACAAGGGCGTCTAACGCAAAAACAATATCGTGGCTTCGTGAATCGATAGCCTATGAACATACTCATTAATGGTGCAGCGGGAAGCGGGAAATCTACCATCTCAAGAAAAATCATCAAGGTGTATGATATTCCCCACATCTCGACAGGTAACATGTTTCGTGATGCGATGCGTCAAGAAACAGAGTTAGGACTACAAGCAAAAAACTACATCGATCGTGGTATGTTGGTGCCAGATGATATTACGATTAAAATGATTCAAGCGCGATTGCAAGAACCGGACTGCCAAAAAGGATATTTACTGGATGGCTTTCCTAGGACACTTGTTCAAGCAGTTGCCTTTGAAGATATTGCCAAAGAGATTGACCGACCTGTGGAATTAGTGCTTAATTTGTCAGTAGAACTGGATGCACTTATTCACCGTGTCGTTGATCGTCGGGTGTGTGAAAACTGCAAGGCAATTTATAACCTTGAGTATATGCCACCTAAAGTAGAGAACACGTGTGATTTATGTGGTTCACCACTAAATCATCGTAGTGATGACACACTTGAACAGTTAGTGGTTCGTCTAAAAGAATATGTCTTTCTAACCAAACCAGTCTTGGATTACTACATGTACAAAGGGTTAGTGCGATATGTTGATGCCACACCAAGTGTCGATACTGTTTGGAACAATGTCAAAGAGGTATTGGAGAGTATACAATGGTAACAAAAAAATCAGCGCGTGAAATCGAGCTAATGAGAGAAGCAGGACGCATTGTGGCATTAGCCCACCAAGCGATCAAACCGCTCATTGTCCCTGGTGTTAGCACCAAGGAGCTTGATGCAATGATTGAAAAGGTTATCTTAAAAAACAATGCTACCCCATCTTTTAAAGGATATGGTGGCTTCCCAGCTGCAGCATGCACATCGATTAATCATGTGCTTGTCCATGGCATTCCTAATGATACATTACTGGTTGAAGGCGATATTATATCAATTGATATTGGCGCTAACTACAAAGGGTATCATGGGGATAGTGCTTGGACTTATCCAGTTGGTTTGATTTCTGATGCAGCAAAGCAATTGCTGGAAGTGACAGAAGCATCCTTGTTTGAAGGCTTAAAACAAGCCAAACCAAACAATCGTCTGTTTGATATATCGCATGCTATTGGAAAGTATGTCACAGATCGTGGGTATAGCCTACCTCTTGAATATACTGGCCATGGCATCGGGTCTTCATTGCACGAAGATCCTGCTATTCCAAATGTTGGAGTACCAAATACTGGCATTTTATTAAAGCCTGGAATGACATTGGCAATTGAGCCGATGGTTCATATTGGAAAACCTTTTACAAAGGTATTATCTGATAATTGGACAGTCACCACAAAAGATGGATCACTGTCAGCGCATTTTGAACACACGGTTGTAATAACCGAAGAAGGATATGACATTCTAACAACGCTTTAGTTGCAGAAAGAGAGGAACATTATGGGAAAACAAGACGTTATCGAAATTGACGGTATCGTTGAGGATACATTGCCTGGTGCAATGTTCAAAGTGAAACTAACAAACGGGCACGAAATTATGGCCCACGTTTCTGGTAAAATCCGCATGCACTACATTCGCATTTTACCAGGTGACCGTGTCACCGTTGAAATTTCACCTTATGATTTAACACGTGGGCGTATCACATTTAGACATAAATAGTCTAGGGAGGAAAACGCATGAAAGTAAGACCATCTGTCAAACCAATGTGCGATAAGTGCCGTGTCATTAAGCGCAATGGTCGTGTAATGATTATTTGTGAAAACCCTAAACACAAACAAAGACAAGGAAACTAGGAGGAACACATACAATGGCTCGTATTGCGGGAGTTGATATCCCACGCGATAAGCGTGTGGTTATATCATTAACTTATATTTTTGGAATTGGGAACACAAAATCCAAAGAAATTTTAAAGAATGCTAATGTTAGCGAAGAAGTTCGCGTCAAAGAATTAACCGACGACCAAATCAATGCTATCCGTCAGGAAATAGAAAAGATTAAGGTTGAAGGTGATTTACGTCGTGAAGTTTCATTAAACGTCAAACGACTAATGGAAATTGGAAGCTACCGCGGAATCCGTCACCGTCGTGGTATGCCTGTCCGTGGCCAACGCACAAAAACAAATGCGCGTACACGTAAAGGACCACGTCGTACAGTAGCTAACAAGAAGAAATAGACGATAGGAGAGAAAAAAATGGCAAAAGCAAAAACAACACGTAAACGTCGTGTCAAAAAGAATATTGCACGCGGTGTCGCACACATTCATTCGACCTTTAATAACACTATCGTTACCATTACCGATGAAAAAGGAAACGTCATTGCGTGGTCAAGTGCAGGTGCACTAGGATATAAAGGATCAAGAAAATCCACACCGTTTGCCGCTCAGCTTGCTGCAGAAGCAGCAGCGAAAGCAGCAATGGATAATGGAATGAAAACCGTAGAAGTGAATGTCAAAGGACCTGGACCAGGTCGTGAGGCAGCTGTTCGTGCATTACAAACAGCAGGATTAGAAATTAATGTCATCAACGATGTTACACCGATTCCTCACAATGGTTGTCGTCCACCAAAACGTCCAAGAGGATAGATGTAAACAATAGGAGGTTGGTATGCAAAAATTCGAACGTGCCAAAATAGAAGTACAAGAATATGTCGAATCCGATCACTATGGTAAGTTTGTCGTTGAACCATTTGAACGTGGTTTTGGAACAACAATCGGAAATGCCTTACGTCGGGTTTTGTTGTCATCATTACCAGGAGCTGCTGTTTATTCCATTAAAATAAACAACGTGTATCATGAGTTTACAGCTATACCTGGTGTTCAAGATGATGTCACAGCAATTATCTTAAATATAAAAGACTTAATTATGACCATTTCAGATGATGATGTTTATACATTACAAATCAATGAAAAAGGTCCAAAAGTCGTCACTGCAGGGGACATTATTTGTCCTACCAATGTAGAAATTAAAAACAAAAATCATATCATCACAACCTTAGAAGAAGGTGGTGAATTGGTGATGGAAATGAAAGCACGCATTGGTCGTGGATATGTGAGAGCTGATTCAAACAAAGTGTTGTATCAAGGTTCTTCACAAGGAATTGGTACGATTTACACTGATTCTATATACACACCCATTGAACGTGTTTCATACACCGTTGAACCTACCCGTGTAGGTCAAGACACCAAATATGATAAGCTTATCTTGGAAGTGACTACCGATGGTTCAATTACACCACAAATGTCATTATCCTTGGCTGCAAAAATCTTAGATGATCATTTGTCCTTGTTTATGAACATTGATGAAACAATCACTGAGATGGATTCCCTTATTAAAGAAAACAACAACGAGGCTCAAAACAAAGGTCTTGTGATGATGATCGAAGATTTGGATTTATCAGTTCGTTCTTACAATTGTTTAAAACGTGCTGGAATCCAAACAGTCGAAGAGTTAACGACGCGTACTGAAGATGAAATGATGCGTGTTCGTAACTTAGGTAAAAAATCGTTGAAAGAAGTAAAAGACAAATTAATTGATTTGGGCTTGAACTTCAAATCTTTTGAATAGACCAGGAGGAAGCGAAGATGCACAATCGTAAATTAGGACGTAAGTCAGATCATCGTAAAGCGTTATTGCGTAATTTAGCGGCTAGCTTAATTGTTGCTGAGAAAATAGAAACAACAGAAATGAAAGCAATGGAATTACGTAGCTGGATGGATGAACTTATTACACTTGCAAAGCGTAATGACTTACATGCTCGTCGTCAAGCAGCTAAAATGTTGTTTAACATCGTAGCAGATGAAGATAAAGGACAAAACGTACTACAAAAACTCTTTGATGACATTGGTCCACGTTACACCGATCGTCAAGGGGGTTATACCCGTGTTATGAAAACTGTCCAACGTCGTGGTGATGCAGCACCGATGGCGACTATTGAACTAGTATAAAGCGGGAACCTCCCGCTTTTTTTATGTATGATTAAAACCATCAAACAACAAGCCATCCATGATAACATCCCCATCATGAGTGATGATGCTTTAGCATTTGTTTGTCAACTCATTGACGTGCATCGTTTCTATGACATTCTAGAATTTGGAACTGCCATCGGGTATTCAAGTTTGTATATTGCTCATCATTGTCCTTGGATAAGTATCGATACCATAGAAAAAGATGACAAACGTTATCAAAAAGCATGTGAGAATAAAACCATCCTGCAAAATACAAGTGTATCCATGCATCATGATGATGCGAAAACATGGCCAATCACAAAATTTTATGATGTTGTCATTATTGATGCTGCTAAGGCACAAAATCAAGCACTATTTACGCGTGTGTTACCATTTGTTAAAGAACGTGGTATCGTCATAGTTGATAATATGAGTTTTTATGGACATGTTCATGCACTTGATGCAATCAAGCACCGACGCAATCTTAGACAAATGGTTGAAAAAATAGCTAAGTTTCGTGAATGGCTAAAGTTGCAAGATCATCTTCAAACAACCTTCATTGATGTTGGTGATGGTCTATTGATAATTAAACGAAAGTGAGTGTGTTTTTGTCAAGCGAACGTGTGATATGATACAATATGAACACAGAAAGGCAGGAATTCATATGAAAAAAGGTTTTGCTGGCTTTGTCGTTTTGGCGGCTGCCGCTGCAGCAGTTGCAGCATTTGTATTAAAAAAAGAAGAAGATCCTGTATTGATTACATTAGAAGATGAAGAAGATCAAAAAGATGAAGATAATCATGATCCTGATTTTCCATTGATTAAACTCAGTGAAAGACAATCTTGGCAAACACGCACCAAAATTCTTTTAAAATCATTAGTTGAACAAAAAGAAATCAAATTAGTTCATTACTGTAAATTTCATAGTCAACATGATTTATTTGAAGCGGTTAAAGAAGCAAAAGCGAGTGATTACACATTAGCTGAAGCAGATGAGAGACACCAAGTTGTACTTGAAAAAACAATGGAAAATTTCTTTGATGATGTAATTGCTGCTATATTATTAATGGCTAATATCACAAGGAAACACAATGGATTATACCGAGAATTTGAAATAGAATAAGTTAGGTGAACAAGTGTCATATATTGAAGTCAAAGATTTAACATTTAGTTACGACCAACAAGTAGACGTTGTTAGAAACGTCTCTTTTGACGTTGAAAGAGGTACTTATACCTGCATCATCGGTCATAATGGGAGTGGTAAATCCACCATAGCAAAATTATTGATTGGCTTACTAGCCAAAAAAGAAGGACTTATTAAAATTGATGATGAAGAATTAACAGAAGCAACCATTGATCATGTTCGAACAAAGATAGGTATCGTGTTTCAAAATCCTGATAATCAGTTTATTGGAGCAACTGTTCGTGATGATATCGCATTTGGTTTAGAGAATCGTCAAGTTAATCCTAAAGAAATGGATGATATTATTGAGTTTTATGCTAGTAAAGTGAACATGATAAACTATTTAGACCAAGAACCAAGTCGACTAAGTGGTGGTCAAAAACAACGCGTTGCAATTGCAGGTGTGTTGGCGATGAAACCAGATATTTTAATTTTGGATGAAGCAACAAGCATGCTTGATCCAAAAGGAAAACGAGAAGTCAATGAATTGGTTCAAACGATTTTCAAGCAAGAAAACATGACGATTATTTCTATCACTCATGATATTGAAGAAGCATTATTCTGTGATCATCTAATGGTCATGAATGATGGCAAAATACAAATGGATGGCAAACCAGATGATATACTCATTCAAACAAAACAAATGGTTGAAATGTCACTTGATGTTCCATTTACAGTCAAATTAAAAGAAGCACTCAGCAAATACAATATAGAAGTAAGTGATATTCACTCATTAGAAGCGATGGTGAAACAACTATGACCATTCAATTTAAAGATGTGAGTTATGAGTATTCACCAAACACACCATTTGCATATGGGGCACTTAAAAATGTGTCTGTATCTATCAAGCAAGGACGTGTAACAGCAATCATAGGTGCAACAGGTAGTGGCAAGTCCACGCTAGTTCAACACTTAAATGCCTTGTTGTTGCCATCTTTAGGAGAGGTTCATATTCTTGATCGTGTGATTGTTGCATCAGAAAAACCAAAACAATTAAAAAGCCTAAGACAACATGTGGGTTTGGTATTTCAATTTCCAGAATATCAATTGTTTGAGGAAACGGTAATCAAAGATGTTTGCTTTGGACCCCTCAACTTTAATATTGATAAAGAAGAAGCACTAAAAAAAGCATATCATGCACTTGAAGTTGTTGGATTAGATAAAGATGTTGCAGAAAAATCACCACTTGATTTATCTGGTGGTCAAAAACGACGAGCTGCCATTGCAGGTATCCTTGCAATTGATCCAGAGATACTTGTCTTAGATGAACCAACCGCTGGCCTAGATCCTCAAGGATCTCAGGCTATGATGGAGTTATTTATTGGTTTGAATAAACGCGATAAAAAAACAATATGCATTGTCACTCATGATATGGAGCATGTATTTGCTCATTGTGATGATGTGGTTGTGGTTGATGATGGGGAAGTGATTTATGCAAGTAGTGTTGAAGAGTTCTTTTTTAATGATGAACTTTTAACGAAGCTCAACATTGATTTACCAAAGGTGATTCAGCTGCATCGCTTACTTAAAGCACAAGGCATCAATATCGATTCATCAATCACCAATTTAGATGAAATAGCTGCTCAAATTGCGAGATTCAAAGGAGTTCATCATGAATAATATTGCATTAGGGCGCTACATCCCTATGAATTCATGGGTGCACAAACTTGATCCTCGTTATAAAATCATGGGAATGCTATTTCTATTAACAGCAATTTTTATTCCAGCTGGATTTTATGGGTATGGGTTTTTAGCGGTGTTTGTTATTTCGACTGTCTTAATATCCAAATTAAGTTTTAAATTTATTATCAAAGCCATGAAACCGATGATGCTCATGTTGGTTTTCTTAATGGTCA
Organism: uncultured Erysipelothrix sp.; assembly: GCA_964350055.1. Classification (GTDB taxonomy): domain Bacteria; phylum Bacillota_I; class Bacilli_A; order Erysipelotrichales; family Erysipelotrichaceae; genus UBA6182. The sequence goes on along the minus strand of CAYGIY010000001.1, from coordinate 2,149 downwards.
TTAATATTTTTGTGTTAAGAACAGGTTATGTTGTTGTTGACTTATTCGGATTTAAAATATACAGTGATGCTTTATTTCAAACACTTTATATTTCAATCCGATTACTACTGATGATTATGGTAACAACGGTATTAACAGCAACCACAAAACCATTGGATTTGACACTTGGTATCGAAGATTTGCTAAAACCATTCAAACGTTTTAAAGTACCTGCACATGAAATAGCAATGATGATTTCGATTGCGTTGCGTTTTATTCCTACACTAATTGAGGAAACCGATCGAATCATGAAAGCGCAAGCTTCACGTGGTGTTGATTTAGCAGATGGCAAACTCAAAGAGAAAATCGTTGCGATATTATCATTAATTGTTCCTTTGTTTGTTTCTAGTTTTCAAAGAGCAGAGGATCTAGCAGATGCTATGGAAGCTAGGGGTTATATCCCATCGGCAACTCGAACACGATATAAACAACTTAAACGTACCTCAAAAGATGTGGTGATGATGGTTGTTGTGCTCTTTGTTTTAGCGACAATTATTGCTCTGGCAATTCTGCTATGAGATATAAAGCAACCTGTACGTTTAACGGTTATCATTATTTTGGCTGGCAAATCCAACCTCAACAGTCCACGATTCAATCAAGTATTGAGCAAGCTTTACGTAAAATAACAAAATCCAGGATAAGTGTGGTTGGTTGTTCAAGAACTGATGCTCGAGTTTCTGCATTGGATTTTGTTTTTCATTTTGATGCTGATGTCAAAATCCCAGTGGAAAGTTTTGTACAAGCATTTAATGCAAACTTACCCGATGATATTCGTGTCCATATGATTGAAGAAGTGTCTGATGATTTTCATGCACGTTATGGTGTTTTGAGAAAACGATACACTTATTCGATTGAAACTGGACCATTTAATGTTTTTGAATACCACCACACCATGCAGTATAATCGTCCATTGGATGTTGAGTTGATGCAACTTTCCGCGAACTATTTAGTTGGAACTTATGATTTCACTTCTTATAATGCAACACCTTTGTCAGTCAGTGATAATCAAATCCGTACAATTGATCGGCTAACAGTGGTAAAAGAAGGTACGAAAGTAAAAATTATTGTGGAATCAAAATCATTTTTACATCACATGGTAAGAATGATTACTCAAACATTAATTGAAGTAGGTGCCCATCGTATTGCTGTTGAACAAGTTGAAAAGATCAGAGATGCAAAAGATAAAAAAGCATGTCGCTTTAATGCACCTGCGCAAGGACTATGTCTAGAAAGGATATGGTACAAACAATGATACATAAAGCAAACTACCACACACACACCACACGCTGTAAACATGCCAATGGAACAGATCAAGAGTATGTCTTAGCTGCCATTGAAGCAGGTTACGATGAATTAGCATTTACCGATCATACCCCATGGCAATTATTTCCAAATGAAAATGGCTATAATCGTATGAGTATTTCTGAAATGGGAGATTATGTTGCCTCAATACGTCATTTATCCACGCAATATTCAGAAAAGATTTCAATCAAGTTAGGTGTTGAAGCTGAGTATTATCGTGATCGTTTTGATTGGTTAATGGACTTGAAAAAGAAATACAACTTAGATTTATTAGTCTTAGGAAATCATTTTAGGGGTTATGAATCAACAACCACTTATTATGGTAACTATAAAGATAAAACAAATTTATACAAACACTATGTTGAAGATGCCATTGATGCAATGGCAACGGGTGAATATAAGATATTTGCTCATCCTGATATTTTCTTTCGTACAATTAATGTCGTAAATAGCTTAGCAGTTGATGCTACTCAACAGATTTGTGAGGCAGCTAATCATTATGGTGTTGCACTTGAATACAACCTTGGAGGGGTTCGCTATGGCGATCATAGTTATCCAAAACCAGAATTTTGGGAGGTTGTTGCGAAAAACAAAAATATCGCAATCATTGGTGTTGATGCGCATAGCCCAGCAAACCTGCTTGATCATGAAACTCGAAAGCAAGCAAAAATCTATTTAAATAAGCTTGGTGTAAACCTCGTTGAAAAACTTGATTTGTAACAAAACCGACCGTTAAAACGGTCTTTTTTATATTTGTTAGTGTCAAATAAAATCGGAAAATAATTTAGTAATACAAGTAAACATAAAC